>NZ_VMMR01000107.1:0-19575 GCF_013277285.1 Streptococcus sp. 339
TCGTCCCAGTTGCCTGTTGACCAAGTTCCTTCTGTCACGACTTTCGTCACTTTATTACGCTTGTTAGTTCTTGTTAATTCAACTGTTTGCGTAACTGGGCTAGCTACTTCGGTTGTTTCGTTGGCTTTATCGACATACTTGATGGTACGGGTAACAGTTTTAGTTTCTTTAACATCTTCTGTAGCTTGCGGATATTTCACAACGACTGTCTCATCTTTGCTTACTGATGTGACGGTCGCAGAAGAAACCGTAGCTGTTTCGGCTGGACCATAGTTTTCTACTGATGGTGAAACTTTTTCGTCCCAGTTTCCTGTTGTCCATTCACCGTAGGTTACAACTCCTGTTACCTTGTTCTCAGTTTTTGTACGGCTTAAGGTTACAGGTTGAACAACATCTTCTTTGACAGTTTGGTTCGTAACTTTATCAACGTAATGAATGGTACGCGTTATAGTCTTCGTCTCAGTAGTGGTGGCTGTTTTAGGAACCACTGTTTCCTCAACATTCTCACGGTAGTAGTAGTTAACGGTTGCACCGTCTTCTGGTACAGTTCCT
This sequence comes from Streptococcus sp. 339, assembly GCF_013277285.1. NCBI lineage: Bacteria > Bacillati > Bacillota > Bacilli > Lactobacillales > Streptococcaceae > Streptococcus > Streptococcus sp. 339. The sequence continues at coordinate 553 of NZ_VMMR01000107.1, forward strand.
GTGGCATTTTCAGGAGTTGCTACCAAGGTGTATGTTGTTTTCCTTGTGATAACTCGGTCTTCTTTGTCCTCAGTTGTTGTTTTTCCTTCAATAACTTTTGCTTCTGTAGTATACTCAGAACCTATCGCTAAATCAGCTTGTACAACAGACTCTGCCAACTTCTCTTGGGTACCTTCTTTATAGTAATTGGCTGTTACTGTAGCAGTAGTAGGCGCTTCACGTTCCTCATATACATAAGTTACCGTTCTTACCCCGCTTACGATATTTCCTTCAGTAGGGGCAGAATTTTCCCCCAAATCTCTTTTGACTCTATAATGTTTCCCATTAGTCGTTGAGATAGTGCTGAGTTTTTTATCTGTGACATTATAGCTAGTACCAATCAGTTGTTTTTTATTGGTAATGTAGGTTCCGTCACTTTCTTTTTCTCCAATTCCAGTATCATTTTTCAATGATAGCAAATGCCCTTGTTCATCAACATAGCGAACTTTCACATTTCCTGAGATTAGTTCTGCCAATTCTGAGGTTTTCTTCTTTTTCTTGATTTCTTCGGTTATTTTCTTTTTCTCTTCTTCGGGAATATTTAGTTTTGGAATGATTTTTTCAACAACGGTTCGTGATGGTTCCACAGTATCTTGGATGACTGAAAAGTCAGCGAGAATTGGAAGATTATACTGAACACGGTGACTTTGAGGATTTACCCCTACTCTGTCATTATTCTCTGAAAATACTTGTACGGTATAAGAAACAACATCTTTTGCTAATAAAACATCCCCAGTAGAGAAGTAGCCACCTTTTCCTAGATTGCTATCTCCAGGACCCACTGCGTCCTTAATCTTATCAGATAGTTGTTTATCAGTCAGTACATTCGTTCGCACAATTCCTTTGTCTACCCCTACAAAGTGTGAGAAATGTTTGAAGTCTTCAGAATCAGATCTAGCCCAACCTTTATTAAGGTTATTTGCTTTTGTATTTGTATTGTCTCTCTCAAAGGTTTGGGAATCAACACCATATGTATCTGCACTTGCAGTTGCTTCTATATCTGACCCTTGAATACCTGCTTCCTTACTACCATTTCTAGCGGCGAGATAGGTGTATTTTTCTGTTTCTACTTCTAGCTGATCATCCTTAACATGATAGGTAATTTTCTTAGCACCTGGTATAAGAGTCCTCAGTAGTTTATATACTCTGTCATCAGCTTTAGCTGGAGGAGTGCTTGAGTTTAGCCAAGTTGGGGTATTAGGAGTATCTTTATCAGCAACTTTCAATAAATTATTTAATTCGTTTGATAGCTTTGAAGTTGACTGAGATGTGCTTGTGAATGTTTTTCCCCACTCTGAATCTCTTTCTTTTGATTTTTCTATACTTAAGAAGTCTTCCGTAACATTTAATACAATATCGCCTTGTTTTTTAACTTCTTCCCTAGCTTCTGCTTCCAATTGATTGTACAGTTTGGTATCTTCTTCTGTATAATATCTTCTGGGTTTACGGTGTAATGGAGTAAATTTTATTTTCTCATTACGAATTTTATTAACACGAGATTTAAACTCATCTTTAAAAAATTTGGAAATTTGGAAATTCGCCAGTTCTACATTTAAACCTTTTTTGTACAAGTTTTCATTTTGAACGATTTCGGCTACACGGTGAATGGTTTCATCGTATACCGTCTTCTCTTGGCCAGCAGTATCCTTAGTTTTAATGACTACTCGATAGGTTCCTTTAGAACCATTAATATCTGAGATATATCCTGTCACAAATTCCACACGAACACGGCTTCCGAAGCCAGGAGAAAAGGCAGTAAACTGCTTCTCTATCCCATTATATCCAACTACACCTGGAGAATATTTATTATACTTATCTTTTTCTAAAAATGGGAGATTCTTAAATTCGGTGGAGTTCTTATTAGCACGTTCATTTTGAGCACGTGGATCATACTTCGAATTATCTGAAACCGTCTCGTCACGATTAGCTCGTGTACGTCCTTTAACAAGCATAAGCATGTATTTAAAACGACGGTCTAATGCTTGTTCGTGCACAAAGATGTTATCTAAGGCATCTGCCCCAAGCATACCACCTTGTTCAATCGTACCATCTTCTTTCTTATACCAACCTGTAAAGTAACCATCTGCATTTTTCTTACCAATAACGAATTTACCTGGTCTGCCATCTTTACCTGCAATCGCTGTCCATCCACCGAAAGAATCAAGTTCTCTTATTTCACCATCTTGTAATTTATCTCCTGTACCATCTTCACTGACTTTGCCGTTTTTAAATCTAAGAGCATCCCCAAGGGTGTTCATACTACGCAAGTAAGAACGTTCATTATTTTGGAAGTCGTCTGGCATATTTTTTACAATATCCCATAATTGTTCGAGAGTCAGATTTTCCTTAGGAGTATCAAATTTCAGATGGGCATTCTTATCATCCCCACCTGTCTCTCCATCTTTAGGCACAATGACCCCGGGCTGGTGTTCTTTTACTGTGTCACCCTTACGATTGGCATCCAGTAAATCTGAATCAGTATCTGCTGTGTCTGAACCTCCCTCATTTCCAGAAGTCGGCTCTGATTCAGTTCCTGTAGCTCCATTCGATGAATCACTTGACTCCCCATCAGCTAATTCTCTTTTACTACGAGTACGAGGTTTCGTACTTTCTGGAGTTACTAGCGGATTGTCAGCTACGGGAGCATTATAGGTGTTTGCTGCTGCATCAGTATGACTGAGGTCAGTCTTGTTTTCTGGCTCTCCAATTCCAGACTGTCCTGGATCTGTCGGGTTTGCTGTCCTCTCAGCTTCCCTCGCTGACTCCACGCCCTCAGCATGAGCAATCCCAGCTCCCATCAAAAGATAGAGCGCCCCAATGACAACACTAGCTGCACCGACACTCACTTTTCGAATACTGTATTTTAATTGTTTTTCTGGACTATTCATGACTACCTCCATATATATATATATATATCAAAAGATATATATTATAACAGATCTTATATAATAATCCTCATTTTAAATTATACAACGAATAAGGTTTAATTTCAATTTTTTAGAGACTACAAATAGGATAAACTTGACTTGTCATTTCGGTTTGTAATTAACACACTTAAATCAAAATTATGAATAGTACAGTCTTCTTCGCTCATTGACTAAAAACTTATGCTACCGTTTTACTAAAATGCTAAAAAGTGCTATAATGTGAACGGTTAAAACAATTTACAAAAAGGAGAATTTTAATGTCTTACCAAGAAAATTACCAGAAATGGGTTGATTTTGCGGAGCTTCCTGACTATCTTCGTCAAGATTTGGAAAATATGGACGAAAAAACAAAGGAAGATGCCTTCTATACAAATCTTGAATTTGGTACTGCAGGTATGCGTGGCTTGATTGGTGCTGGTACAAACCGCATCAACATCTACGTTGTTCGTCAAGCTACTGAAGGATTGGCTCGTTTGATTGAGTCAAAAGGTGGAAACGAGAAAGAACGCGGTGTAGCAATCGCCTACGATAGCCGTCACTTCTCACCTGAGTTTGCCTTTGAATCTGCGGCAGTTCTTGCTAAACACGGTATCAAATCTTATGTATTTGAAAGCCTTCGTCCAACTCCAGAACTCTCATTTGCAGTTCGTCACCTCAACTGTTTCGCGGGTATCATGGTCACAGCCAGTCACAACCCTGCACCATTTAACGGTTACAAGGTTTACGGTGAAGACGGTGGACAAATGCCTCCACACGACGCAGACGCTTTGACTACTTATATCCGTGCAATCGAAAACCCATTTGCGGTAGAAGTTGCTGATGTGGAATCTGAAAAAGCTTCTGGCTTGATTGAAGTTATCGGCGAAGCTGTCGATGTGGAATACCTCAAAGAAGTGAAGGACGTTAACATCAACCCAGCCTTGATTGAAGAATTTGGTAAAGACATGAAGATTGTCTACACACCACTTCATGGTACTGGTGAAATGTTGGCTCGTCGTGCTCTTGCCCAAGCAGGATTTGACTCTGTTCAAGTCGTTGAAGCGCAAGCAACTGCTGACCCAGACTTCTCAACTGTAAAATCTCCAAACCCAGAAAGCCAAGCAGCCTTTGCACTTGCTGAAGAACTTGGTCGTCAAGTTGGTGCAGATGTTCTTGTGGCAACTGACCCTGATGCTGACCGTGTTGGTGTTGAAGTTCTTCAAAAAGATGGTAGCTACCTCAACCTTTCAGGTAACCAAATCGGTGCTATCATGGCAAAATACATCTTGGAAGCCCACAAAAACGCTGGAACTCTTCCTGAAAATGCAGCCCTTTGCAAATCGATCGTATCAACTGACTTGGTAACGAAGATTGCTGAAAGCTACGGCGCAACCATGTTCAACGTTCTGACTGGTTTCAAATTCATCGCTGAAAAAATCCAAGAATTCGAAGAAAAACACAATCACACATACATGATGGGATTTGAAGAAAGCTTCGGTTACTTGATTAAACCATTCGTACGTGATAAAGACGCTATCCAAGCCGTTCTTGTCGTTGCTGAACTTGCTGCCTACTACCGTTCACGTGGTTTGACCCTTGCTGACGGTATCGAAGAAATCTATAAAGAGTACGGCTATTATGCAGAAAAGACAATCTCTGTTACCCTTTCAGGTGTCGATGGTGCTGAACAAATCAAAGCGATTATGGCTAAATTCCGTAACAATGCTCCAAAAGAATGGAACGCAACGGCTATCACTGTCGTAGAAGACTTTAAAGCTCAAACTGCTACTGCAGCTGACGGTACTGTTACAAACTTGACAACTCCTCCAAGTGATGTGTTGAAATATACACTTGCTGACGGTTCATGGATTGCTGTTCGCCCTTCAGGTACAGAACCAAAAATCAAGTTCTACATTGCAGTTGTAGGGGAAACAAACGAAGAATCACAAGCTAAAATTGCTAACATCGAAGCAGAAATCAATGCTTTTGTAAAATAAAGTCCTATAAAAGATGAGACAAACCAATCTCATCTTTTTTTCGTATCAAATCTAAGCAATTTTAGAAACTTTATGGCATACTAGACTTATCAATGAAAGCGAGGTAATCTCATGGAACAATTTTTAGATAACATCAAAGACCTTGAAGTCACTACAGTTGCGCGTGCGCAAGAAGCTCTTGATAAAAAAGAAACTGCAACCTTCTTTATCGGTCGCAAAACTTGCCCTTACTGCCGTAAATTTGCAGGTACATTGTCAGGTGTCGTAGCTGAAACCAAAGCCCACATCTACTTCATCAACAGTGAAGAAGCAAGCCAACTCAATGAGTTGCAAGCATTCCGCTCACGCTATGGAATCCCAACTGTACCAGGATTTGTTCACGTTGCGGATGGACAAATCAATGTCCGTTGCGACTCTTCAATGTCAGCACAAGAAATCAAAGATTTCGCAGGATTGTAAAAAATCAGCTAACAAGTCTTAAAATCACAAAAACGCATAATATAAGGTGCCAGAAAACCTTGATATTATGCGTTTTATTGTTCCTAAAACAGTTACATCAGCATTTCATTACAGAACATTTTAATTTTGGAAGTCAAATCAATTTTTAACAATGGTTTAGAAATCACAGTGGGCTATTCCATATTCAATTATCCAGATTCAATCGCTATTATCGTTTTCCTAGATTACAAAAAACTGCGTTTTGCTAATCAAAACGCAGTCTCAGCCACTATTTTATCTTACTGTCCTTCTTTTACTTCTTTGGTTGCTACATCTTCTCCAAACCATTTTTGGCTGATTTCTTGGAACTTGCCGTCCTTGTAAAGACTAGAAAAAGCTTCATTTATCTTCTTAACCAGAGTTGTATCTTCCTTACGGGCTCCAACCGCAAAAGCTTCTGTTTCTAGTCCAACTGTAAAGACATTATAATCGTTTAAAACACCTTCTGCTTCTAAATAATAATTTGCATAGACACGGTCAATCAATAGACCATCAATTCGATCATTTTTCAAATCAATCAAGGCTTCATTAAAGGTTTGGTATTGATTCGCTTCCTTATTAGCGACAATATCCTTTAAAATCGCTGGGTTTGCTTCAAAGTCCGCATAACCAGATGAACCAGCTTGAGCTCCTAATGTCTTTCCATCCATATCCTTTGCAGTCGTGATACCAGATGATTTCTTGGTCACCAATACCTGCTCATTCTTCATATATGAGTTACTGAATGCTACCTTTTCACGGCGTTCGTCGGTAGCGGAATAGCCATTCCAAATCAGATCAATCGTTCCTTTTGTCAATTCAGCTTCTTTCAAATCCCAATCAATCGGTTGCCAGTTTACTGTGATTCCGTATTTTTCAAAAACAGCTGTAGCTAAATCAATATCAAATCCTGCATAAGAACCATCTTTCTGAGCAAATCCCATTGGAACAAAAGTGCTATCAAATCCAATAGTAATAGACTTGTTAGACTCGTACTTAGACCAATTATCTCCACTAGTTTCGCTAGTATTTTTCCCACAAGCTACTAAGAACAAAGCAGTCATCAGACTGACTAATACAAGCATCCATTTTTTCATCCATTTTTCCTCCTATTTAGGTTCTACTTTCAATAATACATCTGCGATATTTTCAGCAAACTGCAAATCATGGGTTACCACAATCTGGGTCATGCCAAGTTCCCTATTTTGCAAGATCAGTTTTTCCACTTCCAAGCGTAATTCTGGATCCAGGGCAGAAGTTGGTTCATCGTAGCCAATGATTTCTGGGTCAATCATCATAGCACGCGCCAAAGCCACCCGCTGCTTTTGCCCACCAGATAGCGAGAAAGGATAGGCATCTGCGTGTCCTCCTAATCCTAACTGTTCCAAGAGTCCACTCGCCTTCTTCTCAGCCTCCTCCTGCTTCATTCCCATGGTCTTCACAGGCGATAAGGTCAAATTGTCCAGAACTGATAAATGAGGGAACAGTTGAAAATCTTGGAAGACAAATCCCAGTAGATTGCGCTTCTGTAATTCATCCAGCTCTAAGGAATCTCCATTATAAAAGATTTGCCCTGAATCAATAGTTTCAAGACCTGCAAGCATACGTAAAAGAGTTGTCTTACCTCCACCAGAAGGTCCAACGATAGCCAGGATTTGCTTTTCAGGAATACTTAGACTGAAATTAGACAGGATTTGTTTATCTCCAAAGACTTTATTGATATTTCGTAATTCTAACATGGCAGCCTCCTATCTATAATAACTATACTTCTTCTCAACTTTTTTGGAAATAATTGTCACAATCCCAATCAAAATCAAGTAAATGGCTCCTGCCAAGAACATAGGAACCAGACTAGCATCACGGTTGGCAGCTGTTCGACTAGCCAAGATAAGATCAGAAATTCCTAGAGCATAGACCAGAGAGGTATCCTTGACCAAACTCATAACTTCGTTAAAGACACTAGGAAGAACAATCTTGGTCACTTGGGGCAAGATAATATAGCGCACTGTGTCAAAAGGGCTAAACTTCAAGACCTTGGCTGCCTCATACTGTCCTCTTGGAATAGTGTCAATTCCCCCACGGAAAATTTCTGCAAAGTAAGCCGCATAATTCAAAACAAAGGCAATAATAGCTGCAGGAAGGCGGTCTAAACGAATCCCAATACTTGGGAGCACATAATAAATAAAAATCAATTGCAAGAGCAAGGGGGTGCCACGCATAACCCAGATGTAAATGTTAATCAGATAATGGAGGGGCTTCCAATGGACTTGCAAGGCAAAGGCAATCAAAACGCCCAAAGGAATCGAAAATAGCAAGACCAGTGCAAAGACCTGTACAGTCGTGCTCGCACCATTCAGTAAACTCGGTAATATCTCAAATAAATAAGACATACTGCACCTCCTAAAAGTAATTGTTCCTATTATAGCATGAATAAACAAAATAACCAACCATTTTTGCAAAAAAATTCTATCATATACAAATAAAAACCGTAGCTATCAAAAGAGATAAACTACAGTTCTATATGTTTAAACATTCTTACAATCTCTCAAACAGTTCTTGCATTTGCACATCATCTGGAACCAGTTTTAAGTAAGCTTGTGCATTGACTTTTGCTTCCTCAAAGTAGCCCAATTCACGCAAGACATAGATATAGTGTTCCAAAAACTCTGGATTGTCCTTTAAATCTCCTGCCAACTCTTGGTAATGCTCATAGGCAGTATCCAAATCGTCCATTTCTTGATAGGAACGAGCAATCATCCACTTGGTCAAGAGATTTTCTGGCTCATCGCTCTGCAAGTCTAGAATATCCTCATAACGCTCCTGCTCCAGATAAATAGTGGCTAAACGAAGCAAGATTTCTTCTGTATCCTCAGCGTCTTCTTTAGCTGTTAGGAGATAATTTTCTGCCCCACTTGCATCATGCAATTCATAAGAGAATTGCGAAGCAGCTAGCAAGAGGCGAGTTTCAAAGGGATTTTTCTCTAAGCCTTGCTTAGCGATACGCAGGGCTTCTTGAACTTGATGTTCCTTATGTAAGGCCTGGCTATAACCATATTCATAGCCTTCAAAGTCAGGAGAAATGGTATCAAGCTGCTTAAAGTAAAGGGTGGCTTTTTGGTATTCTTCTTGATCAAAGTAAAGGCTGGCCAACTCAAAAGCTGTTAGGTCATCGTATTCTAACTCCAGGGCTTTTTCTAAAAACTCAGTAGCCGTTTCAAATTTCCCTAACTGGGCATAGGCAAAACCAATTCGTTGATAGGTGGAAATGCCCGTTTGCTCATAAATAGTACGATTATCTAACTGGGCATAGCCTTGAATGGCCTCTTGGTAATTTTCCAACTCACTATCCAACTCTGCCAAACCCAATATCAAGAGAGGATCCTCTGAGTAGGTCAAAGCCTCCAGCAATTTCTCACGCGCCACATCTGTCAAACCTTCCATCTGGTAAAGATCTGCCTTCAAAGCCAAAGCCGAAACATACCAGTCACTGTCAGCTTGGATTTCCTCAAGATAAGCAAAGGCTTCTTCGATTTGACCATCCTCGCTAGCAATTGCAGCTAGATTAAGATGAAGCTCTGGGAAATCCTCTACAATTTTCAGGTAAATCTCCTTTGCCTGAGGATAAAAACCAATCCCTTCAAGATAAGTTGCCAACTCATACAGAAGATCACTTGAATCATTTTCTAAAGCTTCGGCGAAATAATGCTCAGCCTTGGCTAAATCTTGCTCTTCCAAAGCCTGTAACATCTGTTGACTATTGTTCACTTTTGACTTCCTCGCCCTCTACTTCATATAGACCACTGACTACCTTATACCATTCGAAAATGGCTGAAATGACAACCTTAGCAGAGGCATAAACCGGAATACCAAGTAAAACTCCCCAAATACCAAACATAGAGCCTGAAGTTAACAAAACAAAGAGAACATTAATGGGATGGATATTTAATTGGCTTCCCAAAATCAGTGGCGAAACAAAACGGCCTTCAATAGTTTGCTCCACGATAAAGACAATCACTACTTTCAACAGCATGACTGGACCAGCAATCAAGCCCAATACTAGGGCAGGAAGCATGGCTAGGAAGCTACCAAGATAAGGAACCAGATTTAAAATACCAGCAGTAACACCCAGCGTAACCGCATAGCGTAGACCAATAATCTTGAAGAAGATCATAAACATTACTGCTACAATAATAGCCACTGTCACTTGCCCCCGAACATAGTTGGACAACTGTTGATTCACATCTGATAAAACTTGTCCTACAGGTTCTTTCAATTTTCTTGGCATGAATTGGGTCAAATAGTTACGCAGGCCTTTCCCATCACGCAAGAGATAAAAGAGCATGAACGGAACGATAATCAAGGCAACAATCACTTGAGAAGCTCCGCTAATAAAGGCACTCACCCAGTTGACTGCCTGAGATGAAACCTTACTTGCCCAAACTGTAGCCTGACTAGAGAAGTTTGTCAAAACCTGCTCTAACTGAGGTCTGAAATCATCTGGCAGATGCTGGGCTACCAATCCATTAACAACCCTATCTATATCTTCTAAGTAAACAGGAACGTTTCTTGCAAAGGTCAAAACCTGGCGTTGCAGATTTGGAATGGCGACTGCCAAGCCCCAAATGATAAAGAGAGCGATGATGACAAAGACAATAGTGATAGCTATAACACGATTAACCTTATGCTTCTCCATCCAATCAACAATAGGATTCAACAAATAATATAACAAGCCAGACAGAATGACTGGCAACATCACAACTGCTAAAAAGTCTAAAACAGGTGAAAATAGAAAACTAATCTTACTTAAAATAAAAAGATTGAGTCCCAATAATAAGGTTACTAAAAATACCGTAATGGCCTTGTTATCCAAAAACCACTTGAAAAACCAAGATAGGCTAAAATGTTTCTCTTTTTGCTCCATAAATACTTCCTTTCTATCGTTCTCTCATTATACCATTTTTAAATCAAAATAACTCTTTTTTAAAGTGCTTACATCTAATTGGATGTCTTTAATTGGCTTGTTTTTGTGATATAATAGTCTTATCTTTATATAGAGGTAACGTTATGAAAGAAACTGTTTATTTTGGAACTTATACACGTCGTACTTCCCAAGGGATTTACAAGGCTGACTTTGATACAGAAACTGGTCAGCTTTCAAATCTAGAACTTTTTACAGCTGAGCCAAGTCCAACCTACCTTGCCTTTGACCAGCACCAACACCTATACACTGTTGGTAGTCAAGACGATAAGGGAGGGATTGCAGCCTATCAAACTGACGGGGCTTTATTAAATCACGTCGTTGAAAAAGGAGCTCCCCACTGTTATGTTGCCGTTGATGAAAAGCGTAATTTGGTCTATGCAGCCAACTACCACAAGGGACAGGTCCTTGTTTATAAACGTCAGAAGGATGGGAGTCTTCTACTTAGTGATATGGATCAACACAGTGGCCAAGGTCCACATGAAAATCAAGCTTCCCCCCATGTTCACTATACAGATTTAACACCTGACCACTATCTAGTGACCTGCGACTTGGGTACTGACCAAGTTATCACTTATGACCTTGATCAAGAAGGGAAATTATCTAAACTCTATACCTACAATAGCCAGCCAGGAGCGGGCTCACGTCATATCGTTTTCCATAACCACTATAAAATCGCTTATCTGATTTGTGAACTCAATAGCACTATCGAGGTTCTAATCTACGATGGCGTTGGCGAATTTGAACGTATGCAAGTGATTTCAACTCTACCAGACGGTTATGAAGGCTTTAATGGAACCGCTGCTATTCGTCTCTCTACAGACGGTAAATACCTCTACGCTTCTAACCGTGGTCATGATTCTATCGCAGTATATACCATCCTTGCGGACGGTAGCTTAGAGTTATTAGAAATCGTTCCAACACATGGTCAGACTCCACGTGATTTTGATTTGACACCTGACCAAAAATTTCTCATTGCTGTCCACCAAGACTCTGACAATGCAACTGTCTTTAAACGTAATTGTGACAATGGTCGTCTAGCAGAACTCTCCAACGACTTCCATGTTCCCGAAGCAGTCTGCATCCGTTTTGCTCCTTAATACTCTTCAAAAATCTCTTCAAACCACGTCAGCGTCGCCTTACCGTAGGTATGGTTACTGANNTATCCACAACCTCAAAACTGTGTTTTGAGCTGACTTCGTCAGTTCTATCCACAACCTCAAAACTATGTTTTGAGCAACCTATGGCTAACTTCCTATGTTTGCTTTTTGATTTTTATTGAGTATAAAACACCATAAAAAAATGAACTTGGAATTTTCAAGTTCATTTTTTCTTATAGTCTATTTCCGACATTAATACGGTTAATGGCACGTTGCAGTGCAATCTTCGCACGACGTTCTTGGTCAATCAAGTGTTTGTCTTGTGCTTCTTCAATTGCACGTTCTGCACGAAGTTTGGCACGTTCTGCACGACTGATATCGATATCACGAGCACGTTCTGCAGAGTCAGCGACGATTGTGATCATATCATTGGCAATTTCAATAACACCGCCGTTTACTGCAATCCAGTTCACGTGATCTTCATCATCAATACGTTTTACCTTTACTTCATCAACTGCTAAAACCGCAATCATATTTTCATGTCGTGGCAAGATCCCCATCTCACCATCCAGAGTTCGAACCGATACATAGCTGGCATGGTGATCATAGACGAGACCATCTGGTGTCACGATCTGGACAGTTAACTGAGCCATAGATCACCTCTTAAAATCCCATTTTTTCAGCTTTTACAATCACATCTTCGATAGAACCTACACCACGGAAGGCATCTTCTGGCAAGTGGTCGTATTTACCATCAAGGATTTCCTTAAAGCCACGTACAGTTTCAGCAACTGGAACATATGAACCAGGCTGACCAGTAAATTGTTCCGCAACGTTGAAGTTTTGTGACAAGAAGAACTGGATACGACGGGCACGTGCAACCAAGGTCTTTTCTTCATCAGAAAGTTCATCCATACCAAGGATAGCAATGATATCTTGCAATTCATGGTAACGTTGAAGAACGCGTTTTACTTCAGCAGCAACTGCATAGTGCTCTTCTCCAACGATTTCAGGTGCTAAGGCACGTGAACTTGAAGCAAGTGGGTCAACGGCTGGGTAGATACCCAATTGTACCAACTTACGTTCCAAGTTGGTTGTTGAATCCAAGTGAGCAAAGGCTGTTGCTGGCGCTGGGTCAGTATAGTCATCCGCTGGCACATAGATAGCCTGGATAGAGGTTACAGAACCCTTCTTAGTTGATGTAATACGTTCTTGCAATTGACCCATTTCCGTAGCAAGTGTTGGTTGGTAACCAACGGCTGATGGCATACGACCCAAAAGGGCAGATACTTCTGAACCAGCCTGAGTGAAACGGAAGATATTATCGATAAAGAGAAGCACGTCTTGGCCTTCTACATCACGGAAGTATTCAGCGATTGTCAAACCAGTAAGGGCAACACGCATACGTGCTCCTGGTGGCTCATTCATCTGACCAAATACCATGGCTGTTTTCTCGATAACGCCTGATTCTTTCATTTCCCAGTAAAGGTCATTCCCTTCACGAGTACGTTCCCCAACACCGGTAAATACTGAAATACCACCGTGTTCTTGGGCAATGTTGTGAATCAATTCTTGGATTAAGACGGTTTTACCAACTCCGGCACCACCGAAAAGTCCAACCTTACCACCTTTAAGGTAAGGGGCAAGAAGGTCGATAACCTTAATCCCTGTTTCAAGGATTTCAGAAGAGGTAGACAATTCATCAAAAGTTGGAGCTTTTTTATGAATTGGCTGACGCTCTGCGTCTTCTGTAAAAGGAGCTTCCAAGTCAATGGTATCTCCCAAAACGTTGAAGACACGTCCCAAAGTTTCTTTACCTACTGGTACAGAGATTGGACGACCTGTGTCCAATACTTCCATTCCACGAGTCAACCCATCTGTTGATTCCATGGCGATAGTACGGACCATACCATCTCCCAACTCCAAGGCTACTTCAAGGACGATTTTTGTTTTTCTTTCGTCATTTTTGTAGACGACAAGTGCATTGTTAATCTCAGGAAGTTTTTCCCCTGCTGCAAACAAGACGTCTACAACGGGACCGATAACCTGAGCAATTTTACCTGAACTCATCTCCTTCTCCTATTCTATATAAGATACTGTCGGTTCCTAGCTCAACTAGGTCCTAAGTTCATTTTCATACGAGCTGGACTAGAGCCTATTCTAAGGCACTAGCACCTGCTACGATTTCTGTAATTTCTTGTGTAATCGCCGCCTGTCTGGCACGGTTATACTGAATTGTCAAATCATTGATGACTTTCTTAGCATTATCAGTCGCTGTTTGCATGGCTGTCATACCAGCAGCATTCTCAGCTGTCTTGGCATCGATAATGGCACCGTAAATCATACTTTCTGCAAACTGAGGCAATAACTGCTCCAAAATTTCTTCTCGGCTGGTTTCCAATTCAAAAGTCAAGCTATACTCTTCATCCGCTTCATTTGGATCCAAGTCAACAATCGGAAGCATTTGTTCCACACGCATTTGACTGGTTAGCGTATTGACATGATGGTTATAGCAGACATAGAGTTCATCAAAAAGTTCATTTTGGTACATTTCAACAGTTTTTGAAATAATCTTACGAACTTGATCAAAGCTAGGTTGGTCTGCCAAGCCACGTAGTTCATAAAGTGGTTGAATACCACGAGCCTTAAAGAAATCAGCTCCCATTCCACCAATACAGATCATTTCAAAACCTGTACCGTCTGGGTGGTATTCTTCTTTCAACTCCATAACGGCTTTCAGAATAGAGGAATTATAACCTCCAACCAAACCACGGTCTGAAGTAATGACGATATAGCCTGTCTTCTTCACAGGACGGCTAATCAACATGGGATTAGTTGAACCACCAGCTCCATTACCATGAAGAATATCTGTCAAAAGTTTGCGAACCTTCTGAGCGTAAACTTGAAAGTTGCGAGCAGCTTCTTCAGAGCGACCTAGCTTAGCAGCTGATACCATCTGCATGGCATTAGTGATTTGACTCGTATTTTTTGTTGAGGCGATTTTTGTTTTAATATCATTTAGAGATACTGCCATCTGACACCTCTATTCTTATTGGAAGCTGGTTTGGTTGAGAAACTCTGTAATCGCAGCATCCAAGACTGCTTCTTCTGGCAAGTCTTTTGTATCACGAATGGTTTCCAAAATCTCTGGATGTTGAGCATCAAAGAAGGCATGGAACTCTTCCTCGAAACGAACAATATCATCTACTGGAACAGTATCCAAGAAACCATGTGTCAAAGCATAGAGAATGGTTACTTGTTTCTCAACAGGCAATGGTTTGTGAACAGGTTGTTTCAAGACTTCAACTGTACGACGACCGCGGTTCAACTTAGCCTGTGTTGCCGCATCCAAGTCAGAACCAAACTTAGTGAAGGCTTCCAACTCACGGTATGAAGCAAGGTCGATACGAAGTGTACCAGCAACCTTCTTCATGGCTTTGATTTGTGCAGAACCACCTACACGTGATACAGATGAACCCGCATCGATGGCTGGACGAATACCCGCATTGAAGAGACCATCACCAAGGAAGATTTGTCCATCAGTGATAGAAATCACATTGGTTGCGATATAGGCCGAGATATCTCCTGCTTGTGTCTCGATAAATGGTAGGGCTGTAATTGATCCACCACCAAGTTCATCAGAAACTTTAGCTGAGCGCTCAAGCAAACGGCTGTGAAGGTAGAAAACATCCCCTGGAAAGGCTTCACGACCTGGAGGACGACGAAGCAAGAGTGACAGTTCACGATAAGCTACCGCTTGTTTTGATAGATCATCGTATACAATCAAAACATGCTTCCCTTGGTACATAAATTCTTCCGCCATGGCAACCCCAGCATAAGGAGCTAGGAAGAGCAATGGAGATGGTTGTGAAGCAGAGGCTGTCACAACGATTGTGTAGTCCAAGGCACCGTACTGACGAAGTGTTTCTACTTGCGTACGAACTGTTGATTCTTTTTGTCCAATTGCGACATAGATACAGATCATATCTTGATCTTTTTGGTTCAAGATTGTATCAATCGCAATGGTTGTTTTCCCTGTCTGACGGTCACCGATAATCAACTCACGTTGACCACGACCAATCGGTACAAGGGCGTCAATAGCTTTCAAACCAGTTTGCAATGGTTCTGAGACTGACTTACGTTGCATGACACCAGGAGCTGGCGCTTCTACTGGACGAGTTTTATCTGTGTGGATTTCTCCAAGACCGTCAACTGGACGACCAAGCGAATCCACAACACGACCAATCAGACTTTCACCTACTGGGACTTCCATGATTTTACCTGTACGGCGGATTGTATCGCCTTCACGAATATCTGTAAAGTCACCTAGGATGATAATACCAACGTCTGTTGACTCTAAGTTTTGAGCCATACCATAAGAACCGTTTTCAAAGATCAACAACTCTCCACTCATGGCATTTTCAAGGCCGTGAGCACGCGCGATACCGTCCCCGATATAGGTTACAACACCTGTTTCAGTCACATCAAAATTAGGTTTGAAATTTTCAATTTGTTGCTTAATTAAAGCGCTGATTTCTTGTGCGTTAATTGCCAAAAGAACACCACTTTCTATTTCAAATTTTCTTTAACAACTTTAAGTTGTTGTTTAATACTCACATCAATTGTCTTGTGATTGGCAAAAATAACAAAACCACCAATGAGACTTTCATCGATTTGTTCTTTTACACTCCTTACTTTCAGAGACATTTTCTTCTCAATCAAAGGGAGCAAACGACTCTTTTGTTCATCAGTTAGAGGATGAGCAGCAGTAATCGTCACTTCAAATCGATTTGTTTCTTTTTCAAGTCGGTCCAAGCAATCTACAAGCACATCATAAAAAAGATTTACTCTGTGATTGTAGGCCAGAACCTGGATAAAGTTTTGTAATAAAGGTGACACAGAGTCTTGGAAAAAAGCA
Organism: Streptococcus sp. 339; assembly: GCF_013277285.1. Lineage (NCBI taxonomy): Bacteria > Bacillati > Bacillota > Bacilli > Lactobacillales > Streptococcaceae > Streptococcus > Streptococcus sp. 339. The sequence goes on from NZ_VMMR01000107.1 coordinate 16,968, forward strand.
ATCGTTTTTTTCTTGTCAGACTCATCTACTGTCACTTTTTTTAAAAAAGAAGGTAAACCTGTTTCTTCAGCAATTTGCTTGATTTGAGTCAAGTCTGAAAAGATACGGGCTTCTTCTCCTTTTTCAAGTACCAATTGGACAAAAGGCATGCTGTATTTTTCAATTACCTTTACTGTTTTCTTGTCCATTAAGCTTCTCCTAGCTGATCGATATACTGATCAATGAGTTCTTTATGGGCATGACCGTCAAGGTTTTGTGAGATGATTTTACCAGCTAGGCTGATGGTCAAATCTGCTACCTCACCCTTAACGCTTTGTAAAGCTTCAGCTTTGTTTTGAGCAATTTCTTGGTTTGCTTTTTCTTTTAAGCGTCCTGCTTCTAGTTTAGCATCTACTAAAATACTAGCCTTACTTTTCTCAGCTGTTGTTTTCGCATTCTCAATGATTGCCTTGGCTTCTTTACGGCTACCAGCCAATTCATCTTCGCGTTTTTGAGCCAATACTTCTGCTTTTTGACGAGCTTCTTCAGCACTGTCAATATCAGTAGCAATTTTTTCAGCTCTTTCTTCGAAAATGCCTGTAATATTAGACCATGCAAATTTTTTAATCAAGACTAGCAAAAGAATAAAAGAGCCAGTGATTAAAATAAAATTACCAATCAATTCACCTACTGTTACGTGCATCAGTTACTCCTTTCTATTCCTCTTCAATATTAATCTTATTCCCTAAATACACAGATGTCAAAAGAGTAAAGACATAAGCTTGGATGCAGGAAATAAAGACAGAAAATGCAGTCCAAGCCAAATTAGCTCCAAAGGCTACTGGATACCAATAAATAGCTTGGTGGGAAAGAAGAAGTAACAAACTCGTCATGACCTCTCCTGCAAAGATATTCCCAAAAATCCGCAAAGCCAAAGATAAGAAGTTTGTAAATTCTTCCAAGATATTCATCGGTATGACAAAAACAGGACTCATAAAAGATTTTATACTTTTTTTAAATCCACGACGACGAACGCTTTCTATATGTGTCAACAAAATGACAAGAAAAGATAAGGTTAAGTCATACTGTAAATTAGCGGTTGGCGAACTCCACCAGTTAGTCCCATCGATCGTTTGAAGCTTTGTCATTAAGCCAAGGTTATTGGCAATCACCATGAAAAGAAATAAACAAAGGAAAAAGAGTGAGTAATCTTTCATGTAGCGCGAACCAATGTTAGGTTCTGTAAATCCAATAACAAAGTCATAGACATACTCAAGTACATTTTGCTTTCCTTTGGGTTTCAAGGTCATATTGCGGCTTGCCCAATAAATAAAGACAAAAATAACTCCCACAATCAACAAGGTCATGGCTAACATAGTCAGATTGAAGATAACAGGACCAATAGAGATGATTGGATTAATACTTTCTTCCATCTAAAATCCTCCCTTTTCTTCTCGTTCCATGTATTTATTTGATAATAAATGAGAAGACAAGAGTTACAAAGAAAGTTCCTTCAATAAAGGCAACACCTAAAAACATCAAACTACGAAACTCAGAAAGCATATCTGGTTGGCGTGCTACTGATTTAAACAGTCCATTCATCAATAAACCTTCACCGACAGATACGCCCATACAGGCAATACATAAGCCTAAATATGTTAAATTCATAACGAATTCTCCTTTAAAATAAAATTTACTTACTTAGTGTAGTCCTAAAATTTAAATTTGTCAACTTTTAACCGCTATTGGAAGCGTTTAATAAAAATTATTTCCATTTTCTTTCGGATTTCACTCTATTCTGAAAAACTCGAGAGGGGAATCTCGGATTAATGTCAATTTAAAAAGATAGAGAGTTTTTAGTTTAAATAAATTGTTTTAAAATATCAACCACATCACTTCTTTTCTTAACCCGATAAGCCTTGATTCCCAATTTCTCAGCTGCCATTGCATTGTACCCAATATTGCCCAGAAAGACACAATTTCTAGGTTATAACTGGTATTTATCGATAGTTACTCATATACATCAGTCCACCTCCATACTTATGTGCGAGCCTCTCTTTGTATTATACCTCCATACTCACCTTACAGATTCTTTTGCTAATAATATCTTTGCCCAATGTAGGGATAGTCTTGTAACCTAAAGACTTCCTTGTAGCCATACCTTTTATAAAAATCAAGAGCTTGAAACTGGTAGGTATTGACAAAGGCAAAACGACAGTTTCGATTCTTAGCTTCAGTTTCTGCTTGCTGCAATAGTTTTGAACCGATTCCTTGCCCTCTCAGTTCCTCTTTTACAAATAAATACTCGATTTCTAGCCAATTTCTAAAAGTCTCTACTATCAAACCTGCCAGGAGATTGCCCTTTTCATCTTCGACATAAAGATTAAGTGGCTCACTTTCAGCTTCCTCTCTTTTTGAACGGTTATAAACACGAATCAGATTCCCTATTTCTTGCGATTTATGTGATTCCTTATTTTTCAATCTAAAGTATAGTGAAATAAAATAAAACATGCGCAAATCGATTAAGGAATTTAATCTAATTTCTAACAATGTCTTAGAAACCAAAGTATACTATTTTAACTTCAATGCACTATACATCTAATACTCAATAAAAATCAAAGAGCAAACT
>NZ_VMMR01000108.1:0-8897 GCF_013277285.1 Streptococcus sp. 339
TTTCATTGAGTATTATTTCTCTCTTTATGACGCTCATAAGCCTTGAGCTGGCGCTGCAGTTCCTTTTTAATAGCAGGTTCTGGAGCATATTTTTCTTCCCAATTATCTGGTTTTAAGATTTTGTGGGTCACTGAATCAAAATGAGCCTTGCCATCTGGAAAAATTTTCCCCATATTAGCCTGATGGACAATGTCAAAAATACGTTCTGGGTCCACCCCCATCAAGACAAAACTACCGTAGGTAAAGTAAAGCGTGTCAATCAAGGCATCCACTTGCCCTATCAAATCTTGCTGGGCAGGCGTCTTCTTGGCTACTTTATCTGCCGCCTTATCAAGAGCCTGATGAAGTTGCGATAGAGCTTGACCAAAGTCCTCTTCAGAAGGACTGGCTGCTCGAACAAACTCCACCAATTCTTCTATTTTAAAGCCAGCCCTATGGGTTGCACCTTCTAAATTCCAAGCTCGAGGTTCTTCTTGAGTCCGTTCATCCATCATGTGGTGGAAGGTCTTGACCTTATTGAAATGATAGTCACGGCTGACAAAGACTTTTTCTGAAGACAAAACACCAAAATGTTCCAAGGCCTTATGGATTCCGTCTTGCTGATTGCTGGTTGTAATGTGCTTGGCAACTTCCTTGACACTGCTACTACCATTTCCCATAGCGACCGACATACCGACACCCGCCAGCATTTCTAGGTCGTTATCTGAGTCACCAAAGGCCATGACTTGGTTGAGGTCAAAGCCATATTCTTTCCCGACTCGGCGTATGCCTTCCAATTTAGAGTTCCCTTGATTGATGACATCCGCTGCAAAAGGATTGCTACGTGTCAATTTCAAGTCTTCAAAATCAGCTGCCGCCTTCTCAGATTCTTCTGGCGTCATCAGCATCAAAACTTGGTAGATAGGCTGATTCATCAGATGAAGCAGGTCTTCTTCCTTTTGGGGAACAACCTTGCTGACCATACGATTAAAGGAATGACTCACCGTCCGGGTTAAAACAGAGGGAACGAAGCGACTGATTCGTTGGGAAAAAGAACCCAGACCAAAGGACATGATTTTAGAACCCAGCATGGCATCCTTGGTCCCTAGGGCAATCTCCTTCCCCTCTTTTTTAGCATAGCTAATTAGATGGCGCAAGTGCAACTTGGAAATAGGGCTCGTGAACAAGACTCTGTCTTTAGTAAAGATGTACTGGCCATTATAGGTTACCGCAAAATCCAGGTCCAAATCGTCCATCAATTCCTTAACAAAAAAAGGTCCTCGCCCTGTCGCTACACCGACAAGCACCCCTTGTTCTTTAACAATCTTAATCGCGTCCCTAGTGGATTTCAAAACACTCTTGCGATTGTTGACCAAGGTTCCATCGATATCAAAAAAAACAGCTTTGACTTCCATCCTATCCCAATCTCCCCTTTTGTGATACAATGATTATACCACATTTCAGAAAGAGTAAGTAAATCATGCCTAAGAAAATCCTTGTTTTACATACGGGTGGGACTATTTCCATGCAGGCCGATGCTTTTGGCGCTGTTGTGACGAGTTCAGATAATCCTATGAATCATGTGTCCAACCCACTTGAAGGAATCCAAGTTCATGCCTTGGACTTTTTTAATCTGCCAAGCCCCCATATCAAACCCAAACATATGCTGGCTCTCTACCAAAAAATCAAAGAGGAAGCAGATAATTACGATGGGGTGGTGATCACACACGGAACCGATACTTTAGAGGAAACAGCCTATTTCCTTGATACCATGGAAATTCCCCACATGCCCATCGTTCTAACAGGAGCCATGCGCAGCTCCAATGAACTCGGTAGTGATGGTGTTTATAACTATCTGAGTGCTTTACGGGTAGCTAGCGATGACAAGGCTGCTGACAAAGGAGTTTTGGTCGTTATGAACGATGAAATCCACGCTGCCAAGTATGTCACCAAAACACATACGACCAACGTCAGCACCTTCCAGACCCCAACACATGGCCCCCTCGGTCTCATCATGAAACAGGAAATCCTCTACTTTAAAACAGCTGAACCTCGTGTTCGCTTTGATCTTGATCACATACAAGGCTTGGTGCCTATCATCTCGGCTTATGCTGGTATGACAGATGAGCTGATTGATATGCTGGATTTGGAACAATTGGACGGTTTGATTATCCAAGCCTTCGGAGCTGGTAATATTCCCAAAGAAACGGCTCAAAAATTAGAAAACCTTCTGCAAAAAGGAATCCCAGTCGCTCTGGTATCACGATGCTTTAACGGTATAGCAGAACCTGTTTATGCCTACCAGGGTGGGGGCGTGCAATTACAAAAATCTGGTGTCTTCTTTATTAAAGAACTCAACGCCCAAAAAGCCCGCTTGAAACTCCTTATTGCCCTCAATGCCGGACTAACAGGGCAAGATTTGAAAGACTATATGGAAGGCTAAGACTCTTGAAAAATCTCTTCAAACCACGTCAGCTTCCATCTACAAGCTCAAAGCAAGGACTTGAGCTGACTTCGTCAGTTCTATCCACAAGCTCAAAACAGGGACTTGAGCTGACTTCATCAGTTTCATCCACAAGCTCAAAGCAGGGACTTGAGCTGACTTCATCAGTTTCATCTACAAGCTCAAAGCAGTGTGTTGCGCAGCCTTTAACCAGCCGCCTAGTCCGCTCTATGGTATTCATTAAGTCAACATCTCTTGTTTAAGAGCACAAAATCAGGAAATCTTCTCGATTCCCTGATTTTTTCTATTTACGTTTTCGTGTTGAACGACGTTCTGTTAATCCATGAGATAATAGAACTTCACGTTCTTCCAACACTTCCTTGTGCATAATCTTAGTCAACATACGCATACTAATGGCACCAAGGTCATAAAGAGGTTGGGCAATAGTTGTCAAGTTTGGACGGGTAAAGCGAGAGACTTGCGAATCATCACTGGCAATGATCTCAAATTCTTCTGGTACTGACACACCTTTATCAGCCAAACCGTTCAAGACACCTGCCGCCAACTCATCACCTGTTACAATTGCTGCAGTTGCATTTGATGAAATCAAGCGCTCTGCCAAGGCATAGCCATCTTCATAAGTGTATTTAGATTCAAATACCAAGCCTTCGCTATAAGGAATATCTGCTTTTTTCAAAGCTTCCTTGTAACCAACCAAACGAACCTTACCATTGATGTCATCCACTAGTGGACCACTGACAAAAGCAATGCGCTCATTTTCTTTAGCGAGGTAGGTCACTGCATCAATCGTAGCTTGTTTGTAGTCAATATTGACACTTGGAAGCTGATGCTCTACATCCACAGTTCCTGCGAGAACAATCGGAGTACGTGAACGCGAAAATTCTGAGCGAATTTTATCTGTCAAGTGATAACCCATAAAGATAATGCCATCTACCTGCTTTGAAAAGAGGGTATTGACAACAGAAACTTCTTTCTCGTTATCTTCATCGCTATTAGCTAGGACAATATTGTACTTGTACATTTCTGCAATATCATCAATCCCCTTAGCCAAACTCGAAAAATAACCATTGGTAATATTTGGAATCACGACACCAACAGTGGTTGTCTTTTTACTTGCAAGACCACGCGCAACTGCATTTGGACGATAATCCAAACGATCAATTACCTCTAACACTTTTTTACGGGTATTCTCTTTTACATTTTTATTGCCATTAACCACACGGCTGACCGTCGCCATGGAAACACCTGCTTCACGAGCGACATCATAAATGGTTACTGTATCATCTGCATTCATTCCTTTTCCTGTCCTTTCTATCCCACACATTCTTTTACAAGTAGAGGCACCGATTAAAGCTCTATATCTACTTACAAAAGTGAAGATGTGAAAATTTCGTTTTCATATTTTTACTTATTCCATTCTATCACTAATTGTAAACACTTTCAAGTGTTTTTTGAGGATTGATTGAAAAAATTTCATAGAAAGCCTAGGTTTAGCTCCTTGCTACCACCTTAGAGCCACAAAAAGGAGGAAACTAAGCCCCCTCAAGTTACAAATTGTTTGATTGAATAATTTTAATTTTAACACATAATGGTTTTCGCGTTATGATAGTATCACAACCAACCAGATTCTTTCGCGATATTAGCTGCCTCTGTTCGATTACCTGCATCTAGTTTCGAAAGAATATTAGTGACATAGTTTCGGACTGTTCCGTTGGATAGATAAAGTTTGTCTGCAATTTCTTGGTTAGAGAAACCCTGAGCAATTCCCTTTAAGACTGCGATTTCTTGTTCTGTTAATGGATTGGGATGCGTCATCACCACTTCCATCAATTCAGGCGAATACTCCTTGCGTCCTTCGAGGACGGTGTGCAAGGTTTGCATGAGGTCTGCAATGCTTCGTTCCTTTAATACATAAGCATCCACTCCAGCCTTGACCGCACGTTCAAAATACCCAGCACGCTTGAAGGTCGTCACCACAACCACCTTTGTTTCTAGCTTTTCTGATCGTATCCACTCCAAAACCTCGAGACCTGTCTTAACAGGCATTTCTACGTCAAGGATGGCGATATCTACAGACTCCTTTTCTAATAGTTGAATTGCTTCCTGCCCATTCTTGGCTTGGAGGACAGACTCTACATCTGCTTGAAAGGCAAGCAACTGGCACATGGCATCTCGCAACATACTTTGATCTTCTGCAACAAGTAGTTTCATCTTAGTTTCTCTCCTTATAAGGTAGTCGAACCTGCAATTCCGTTGGATGTTTCTGACTGATTACACTTACTTCTCCTGAAAATGGGAAAACACGATCTCGGACTGTATGGAGCTCATCCCCGCTTATAGAAGCAAAGCCACAGCCATCATCTCTCACTGTTAGAATGAGTTCTTTCTCTGTCCGTTCTAATTTTAAGTAAGCTTTAGACGCTTGGGCATGTTTGATGATATTGGTCACTAATTCAAGCAAAATCATGGAAGCCGTTGACTCCAATTCCTGAGTTAAGCTAGCTGTATCTAGTTGATTAGCTATTTCCACCTCAATTCCAGCAATTTCTAACATCTTTTTCACAGTCTCTAGTTCGGATGTCAAAGTTCTAGACTTAAGATTTTCCACAATGGTTCGCACTTCACGCATTGATTCTTTGCTAATTTGCTGTATTTCTCTTAATTCCTTTTCCACCTGTGGATAAGCCTGTATTTGAAATAACTGCAAGGCTAGATCAGTTTTAACACTAATCATAGCAAAGGTATGCCCCAGACTATCATGCAAATCTTGACCGATACGACTGCGTTCATTTTCAGCAAGCAATAGATTTATCTGGGCATTTTGCTTAGCCTGAGCTTCTTTCAAATCCTCCACAATACGAATCCGAACCAAGCCAAAAGTCATTAAATCGATAAAAGTGATAATTCCAAGCAGATAGACTAGAAACTCAACTTCAACTTCCTGAAAAATCAAAAGTTGCCCCACAACAAGGAATTGAGCAAGGAGAAAAGTCCGGACATGTAAAGAATTAAAACTACGTACGCCGAAATGATAAATTAAGAGATTGGCAAGGAAAAAGAAGAACCAGATATAATTTACACCAACAAAGGCAGTATTCCCAGCTACATAGGCTAGCATAATCACCCAACAGAGCCAGGATAAACGCTGACTCTTGGTGGTTAAAACACCTAAGTAAGCCAAGACAAACAGAATGTCAATCAACAAATGCCAGCTAGGAAGCTCCCCAGTCACTACAGGAACGATGGGAAAAACCATAAAAATCAAACTGGTCCAATACATATAGTCTATGCTTTTCAGTCTTTCAAGCATTAAGCATTCTCCTTATGACCTTGAAGGTAAATGGTCAAACCAAACAAAACTGCTGAAAAAACAAGTAGATAAACTGTGGCTGATAAATTGATGCCACCCTCGTTTAAGAAGGTCTTGAGCAACTCCATCAACTGATAAGTTGGTAGGCACTTCCCGATTGCTTGCATCCAGTCTGGAAATAAAGAGATGGGCATCCATAGTCCGCCTAAAACAGCCAAGCCTAGATAGAGAAGATTGCCCACGACTGACATCAGCTGACTAGACGGTAAGAGAGTCAGGATCAAGCCAAGCGCTACAAAGGCAATACTTCCTACTATCAGCAAGAACGCAGCCCCAATCCAGCTTCCTAGAGGCATATCCACACCTCTGACCAAGTGCCCAACTGAGAAAACCACCAAGATTGAGATCAAATAATCAACCAGCATACTTGTTATCTTTGATAGATAATATTCTACCATATTTACAGGGGTATGGCGCAATGTTTTCTGCCAGTTGTTGATTTTATCGGTATGTAAAACAGCTGGGAATGAAAACATAGCTGTCGACATCATGGAAAAAGCCGTCATGGAGATGAGGTAGTCGCGCATAAAATTAGCCGGTCCACCTGGTGTTTCTTGGTACATGCCTGAAAAGAATAAATAGAAGGCTGTCGGCATACCTACTGATAATAAATAATAGACTAATTGTCGTTTGGTCAATAGAAATTCTATCTTGTTTAGTGCGATCCATCGTTTCATCTTAGTCATCTCCCTTTTGTGTTTCTTCAAAGATTGTATCCAACAAGCTACGATTATTGACTTCAATTTCTTGAATCCTACATCCTGCTTGCACTAACAGTTGCCAAAAAGCATCCGCTTCACATGTAACTACTTGCAAAGCATCTTGTTTTTGTGACCAGTTTTCAACCAAGTTAGACTGCTCAATGACTTCCTTGTATGCTAGAGGAAGGATAAAGTGCTTTTCAATCTCCTCACTGCGCATGGCTAGAGGTGTTGTATCGCGAATCAACTCTCCCTTATTCAAGACCAAGATTCGATCCGCTGTATGCTCTACCTCTTCGATATAATGGGACGAATAGAGGATGGTTACTCCCTGAGCTTTTAACTCCTGAACAATTTCCCAAAAGCGTTGACGAGTTGAAGTATCCATGGCAGCAGTTGGTTCATCTAAAAAGACAAGCTTTGGTCGTCCAATCAAGGTCAAAACAAAAGAGAAGAGACGCTTTTGCCCGCCTGACAATTTTTCTGCGAATTGCTCTTTCTGTTGCTGGTCAAACTGCAATAGTTGATCGATTTCCTGATTACTCAAGTGATTTGGATAAATTTTTTGAAAGAAAGCAATCAACTCTTTTACCTTTAGTTTCTGAACGATTACATTCTCTTGAGGGAGATAGGATCTAGTGTAGTCTAACTTAGAGCTCGTCACTGGCAAGCCTTGGATGGATACTTGACCGCTTGTGACCAGTTTATCTCCAAGCAAACAGTCCAAGAGTGTGGTCTTCCCAGCACCATTGGGGCCAATCAAGGCGACGCATTCGCCTTCTGTCACCTCAAAGGAAATATCCTTCAAAATAGCCTTGCCCTTGATATTTTTATGTAATCCTTGAACCTTAATCATGTTCATGATATTCTCCTTTCAGCAACTCCTTTCCCATCGGAAAGGCTATAAAAATCATAAATCCTAATCCCCATGCACCACGGATGAATTGGTGAAGGAAGGCTTGATTAAACCAATCAGTAAACATTTCTACCAACCATACCAAGAGTGACAGGCCGATAAAAAGATAGAGAAACGCTTTTTCATTTTTCAAACTCCTTTTTCACATCTGAGACTAATTTCAAACCTTCTCGGATAAGCCAAGACAAGATCCCAAAGCCTGTAAATAACTCCCAAGGAAAATGATAAAATCCTTCATCGAATCCTGAAAACATGAAATAAGTCATGAGTCCTACTGCTACTAAACTCATTGCGACAATCATTTTATTTTTCATCTCTTCTTCCTCCATTTCATACTTCAATTATAGACTTTTGAAGTTTGCGGAGCTAGATGCTTCTGTCACTAGGAAATATGACAAATGTCATAAAAATTCTGTTCAAAACAAGCAAGATACACTATACAATAAAACACAAGTAGAAAAATCTAAGGCAGCTTCCTCAAACGAGATATCAAACACCATTCACACTATAATGTAAACTAATACTTATTTAAAATCAAAAAGAATAGAAATTTTTATCAGACAAACACATATATTATACGTTGAACAAAACCCTTCTATTGCTTTCTTAAAAATTTATAGGAGTTATAAAATCTGTTAAATTTCAATGTGTATACCTAAACTACGGTATTTATTGAAAAGACTGGAGACAAAAAGTATACGCTGCCAAAATGAATTACTGAAAATCAAAAAAGAGAGAACGAAACTGATTCTCTCTTGATTTATTTACTATCTAGTTTAAAAAAGAAAAAAGATACACTCACGTATCCCTGTAACGAATCGGGAAGACAGGATTCGAACCTGCGACACCTTGGTCCCAAACCAAGTACTCTACCAAGCTGAGCTACTTCCCGAGTTAAATAGAAAAATGCACCCTAGAGGAGTCGAACCTCTAACCGCCTGATTCGTAGTCAGGTACTCTATCCAGTTGAGCTAAGGGTGCTCATTAGTTTATGCCGAGGACCGGAATCGAACCGGTACGATCGTTACCAATCGCAGGATTTTAAGTCCTGTGCGTCTGCCAGTTCCGCCACCCCGGCCTCTCCAAGCGAACGACGGGATTCGAACCCGCGACCCCCACCTTGGCAAGGTGGTGTTCTACCACTGAACTACGTTCGCACTGTTTTCTTCTATCTAAAAATGCCGGCTACATGACTTGAACACGCGACCCTCTGATTACAAATCAGATGCTCTACCAACTGAGCTAAGCCGGCTCATTTATTATATCTTAATGCGGGTTAAGGGACTTGAACCCCCACGCCGTTAAGCGCCAGATCCTAAATCTGGTGCGTCTGCCAATTCCGCCAAACCCGCATATATGACCCGTACTGGGCTCGAACCAGTGACCCATTGATTAAAAGTCAATTGCTCTACCAACTGAGCTAACGAGTCTAAAATAACTTCCGTTATCTTAAACGGTCCCGACGGG
>NZ_VMMR01000109.1:0-3181 GCF_013277285.1 Streptococcus sp. 339
TAAAACTAAATGACTATATCAAGCAGATAGTAAAGAACCTTGGGCCTACTACTGGTTAGGAATCACTGGAGGGAAAGCTCCTGATTTTTTTTGCCCTTTCTCAAATTTCTGATCAATCCTATCTCATCCAATCTGAAACTTGTCATACCCAGACTACTGCAAAACTCATCTCAGACATTGTTCGCTTCGCTCAGATTACAAAATCCAATGAATTAGCTCAACTCCATATCATGGGACAACTCCATGAACTGATGTTTCATCTGGGAACTATTGCTCCCAATCAGAAAAAAGAATATTTCATCAACCTACCAACTCTATCTTGAATGCAAACGATTAATTGATAGCCACTATCCTCAATCACTTACAATTCAAGATTTAACAAAAGAACTATCCGTTCACAGAAGCTACTTATCAAGCGTATTCAAAGAATTTAATACCTTATCACCCAAAGAATACCTACTCTACGTTCGAATGCACCGAGCTAAACAACTTCTCGAAAATACCCAAGAATCCATCAAGGTAATTGCATACTCGGTAGGTTTTTCAGATCCACTACATTTTTCGAAAGCTTATAAACAATACTTTAATCAGACTCCAAGTCATACAAGAAAAGAATACTCTCAATACCAACTAGTGAGAAAGGCAACATTATGAAATCCTACCAAGCTGTCTACCAAATCCTATCTAAAGAAACCGACTATATCAGCGGAGAAAAAATCGCAGAAAAACTATCCCTAAGCCGAACATCAATTTGGAAAGCTATCAAGCGACTAGAACAAGAAGGGATTGAAATTGATAGTATCAAAAATAGAGGATATAAACTGATGAATGGTGACCTTATTCTTCCAGAGATTCTAGAAGAAAATCTTCCAATTAAAATCAGTTTTAAACCCGAAACAAAATCAACACAACTAGATGCAAAAGAAGCAATTGATTTAGGCTATGAAGCAAACACCCTCTATCTAGCTTCCTATCAAATAGCAGGGCGTGGCCGTTTTCAACGCTCCTTCTACTCTCCTCAAGGTGGCATTTATATGACCCTCCATCTTAAACCAAATCTTCCCTATGACAAATTACCGTCCTACACACTACTTGTAGCTGGAGCTGTCTACAAAGCCATTAAGAACCTAACTTTAATAGATGTCGACATAAAATGGGTCAATGATATCTACCTAAACAATCATAAAATTGGAGGAATTCTCACTGAAGCAATGACCTCTGTAGAAACTGGCTTAGTCACAGATATCATTATTGGAGTAGGTATCAATTTCACTATTAAAGACTTCCCTCAGGAATTAAAAGAAAAAGCTGCCAGCTTATTTAAAGCTACAGCTCCTATAACAAGGAATGAATTGATCATAGAAATCTGGCGTACTTTCTTCGAAACACCAGCAGAAGAGCTATTATACCTATACAAAAAACAGTCATTCGTTCTTGGAAAAGAAGTTACTTTCACACTAGATCAAAAAGACTACAAGGGACTTGCTAAAGACATCTCTGAAAGTGGAAAACTTTTGGTGCAATGTGATAACGGAAAAGAAATCTGGCTCAATAGCGGAGAAATTTCTCTCAAGAGTTGGAAGTAATAATAAATTAGAACAACCATAAAATCGACAATATATAAAGATTTTAGCTTTTCTTCAACCCACTACAGTTGACAAAGAGCCTGAAAACTTCAAAAAACGGATTTTTATCGCTCTGAACATCAAAAAAGAAAGGACGAAATTTGTCCTTTCTCGAGCTTAGCTGACTTCAACCCACTACAGTTGACAAAGAGCCAAATGAAAAAGAGAGTTACAAACTCTCATTAAAACGGAGAATAAGGGATTCGAACCCTTGCGCCAGTTACCCGACCTAACGATTTAGCAAACCGTCCTCTTCAGCCTCTTGAGTAATTCTCCAATTAATGGGCACGAGTGGACTCGAACCACCGACCTCACGCTTATCAGGCGTGCGCTCTAACCACCTGAGCTACGCGCCCAAGTTAAAAAACTTGGTAATTTGAACAAAGTTCAAAGCGGGTGACGAGAATCGAACTCGCGACAACAGCTTGGAAGGCTGTAGTTTTACCACTAAACTACACCCGCATAAATACTATCAATAAAATGGCGCGAGACGGAATCGAACCGCCGACACATGGAGCTTCAATCCATTGCTCTACCAACTGAGCTACCGAGCCTTATTGCGGGAGCAGGATTTGAACCTACGACCTTCGGGTTATGAGCCCGACGAGCTACCGAGCTGCTCCATCCCGCGTTAATATAAAAGGAGGATGTGGGATTCGAACCCACGCACGCTTTTACACGCCTGACGGTTTTCAAGACCGTTCCCTTCAGCCGGACTTGGGTAATCCTCCAATATTCAAATGGACCTTGTAGGACTTGAACCTACGACCACTCGGTTATGAGCCGAGAGCTCTAACCAGCTGAGCTAAAGGTCCGACAAGATCATTATAGCGGCGAAGGGGATCGAACCCCCGACCTCCCGGGTATGAACCGGACGCTCTAGCCAGCTGAGCTACACCGCCATGAATCGGGAAGACAGGATTCGAACCTGCGACACCTTGGTCCCAAACCAAGTACTCTACCAAGCTGAGCTACTTCCCGAGTTAAATAGAAAAATGCACCCTAGAGGAGTCGAACCTCTAACCGCCTGATTCGTAGTCAGGTACTCTATCCAGTTGAGCTAAGGGTGCTCATTAGTTTATGCCGAAGACCGGAATCGAACCGGTACGATCGTTACCAATCGCAGGATTTTAAGTCCTGTGCGTCTGCCAGTTCCGCCACCCCGGCCTCTCTAAGCGAACGACGGGATTCGAACCCGCGACCCCCACCTTGGCAAGGTGGTGTTCTACCACTGAACTACGTTCGCACTATTTTCTTCTATCTAAAAATGCCGGCTACATGACTTGAACACGCGACCCTCTGATTACAAATCAGATGCTCTACCAACTGAGCTAAGCCGGCTCATCTATTATATCTCAATGCGGGTTAAGGGACTTGAACCCCCACGCCGTTAAGCGCCAGATCCTAAATCTGGTGCGTCTGCCAATTCCGCCAAACCCGCAGATATGACCCGTACTGGGCTCGAACCAGTGACCCATTGATTAAAAGTCAATTGCTCTACCAACTGAGCTAACGAGTCTAAAATAACTTGCGTTACCTTAAACGGTCCCGACGGG
>NZ_VMMR01000011.1:0-43830 GCF_013277285.1 Streptococcus sp. 339
ACTGCTTTGAGGTTGCAGATAGAACTGACGAAGTCAGCTCAAAACACCGTTTTGAGGTTGCAGATAGAACTGACGAAGTCAGCTCAAAACACCGTTTTGAGGTTGCAGATAGAACTGACGAAGTCAGCTCAAAACACCGTTTTGAGGTTGCAGATAGAACTGACGAAGTCAGCTCAAAACACCGTTTTGAGGTTGCAGATAGAACTGACGAAGTCAGCTCAAAACACCGTTTTGAGGTTGCAGATAGAACTGACGAAGTCAGTAACATATACATACGGCAAGACGAAGATGGCCTGGTTTGAAGAGTATGGAACAATCATAACTTATTTGAAGATTTTAAAAGATTGTAAGCTATTATATCTGGATAAATAAGTATTAGAAACTAAAGTGAGGAAAAAGATGTTTTTATATTTAAAAGGTTTAGGAAAATTTCGTAAGTCAAAAGCTTATGGATTGGTGGGATGTCTGGCATTGGTGAGTATGATTGGATTGTCGATTCCTGATTTACCAGTTGTTGGAGGAAGAACAGTGTATGCTGACGTCATTCAAGGTGGCGATGATATAAAAGATGTGAGCGTTCATGAGAAGTCCGCTGAGGGTGTTGCTATGACTTATACCACTTATGATAGTGGTACGAGTGGAAAACAAACCGCGTCTGGCAGTGGTGTCTTTGTAGCGCCGAATGTCATGGTAACCGTAGCTCATAATTACTATGATAAAAACCAAGAAAACAAGTCCGCGGTCTTGCGTGGTGGGGAGTCTGCTCGTAGTTATGTTGTGATGAACTCAGAGACGGAAAAGAACAATAAAGTACCTACTTCTGGTGTATCAGAAGCTCTTGAAAAAGACTCTATTCACTTATATAACGGCAACGACTTTGGTAAAGACTATAGCAACGACTTAGCAGTAGTGGTAACTAAAAAGCCTGTAGAAGCTATGACGGGTGGTGAGGACTCTCCAAGAGAGTTGAGCCATAAAGAGGTTTCTACTGGTGATAAAATCACTATGGTAGGTTATCCCAATGATTTTTCGACTCCGAATTTAAGTGAAGAAAACAAGAAGAGGTTGAAAGATGGTAAGGCTTATTCAGTCTCAACAACTGTAAGCAGTGTCAATAAAGAGAGCGGTGCAGTCACTTATCATTCCTCAGCTTTGGGAGGTTTTTCAGGTGCTCCTTTGTTTAATGGGAAAGGAGAGGTAGTCGGTATCCACCAGCACGGAACAAATACTTCAAACGCTCCTGAGAGTGAGCGTATTGGAGGTGGTACGATTTTTACGGAAAAGCACAGAGCTTGGATTCGTTCTATGATTGATAAATATGGTATAAAGGGTTGGTATATAGATGGTGCAAACCGTTACTACTATGATGAAAATCATATAGCTTTAAAAGATGTAGAGTATGAGATTGACGGTGCTTTGTATCGTTTTGATGAAAAAGGTCGAGCGACTTTAGTAAAAGGTGAAGAAAAAGGCCGCGTTCTACTTCGAGTGGAAGATACTAAAGGAACTCCTTTGATTTCAGATAAGGTTGTTCAGGAAGGTCCTGTTGGAAGTGGTTTGAATTTTCATTTAAGACAAAATCCAGACTTCAAACAGTTAATAGCAACTTCCCCAACAGCTAAAGTGGTATCTTACAATGGAGTTTCTGTCAACAAACTAGTAAGTGATACTAGTTGGTCTGATGAGTATGTCAGTAAGTTAGCTTTAGGTAATACCATTATAAAAGCTGTTGTTGACTCAGTAAATCCTTCATCTACTTCGTCTTCTGATTTCGCAAGAACGGAAGTTGGTAAGGTTGACTTGAGTGGCAAATCCAACTTACCTATGCCTAGTAAAGAGGTGTTACAAGCTCCGAATGGCTCAGAAAATTTCTATGCTACAACGCACATTCAAACGCCAGATGGGTCGGGGTCAGGTACTTTAATTGCACCCAATTTGGTGTTAACAGTCGCTCATAATTTTTTAACAGTTAAAGGTTCTGAGGTCGTTACGAAATCTGGTCGCACCAATACAGTGTATAAAGCAACCTTACCGAATGGGTTGTCTGTGCATTTTTCAGATGATGATATTGTTTATTGGAATAAAAAAGATTCCGTATTTGGATTTAAAAATGACTTAGCCTTGGTTCGACTAAAAGAAGATTTCAAAGCGGTATCTCCTGTAGAGGTGGTTTCTGAGTCAACTTCTATCGCTAAGGGTGAAAAAGTTTCGGTTTATGGTTTCCCGGACGGTCGTTTATCTCCAGTCTTGGATAGTGAAGTTGTAGATACTACTGATTTCGGTTCAGGTATTGAGGGTATCAGCTATGAAGGCACAAAACCCGGAGCGTCTGGTGGTGGTCTTTATAATGACAAAGGTACTTTAATTGGAGTTCACCAAAATGGTGTTGTAGGAAGCCGCAGTGGTGGTTTGGTTTTATCAAAAGAGCAACTGGATTGGGTTCGTTCTTATATTGAAGGTAAACCAAAAGAGCCTGTCTATGTAAGAGATGAAGTTTTGGTGGATGAGAAGGATAAGGATAAACTTCCTTCAACTCCAAAAGACGAAAAACAAAGTACACCTAAAATAGAGTCTGATAAAGATAAAGTAGAACCTCCTCTCAAACCGCAAAAGGAGCCGGAAACAGAGGTTATTACCACTTACGAAGGTGATAGTACCCTTGAGGTTGGAAAAGAGCGTACAGAGGATACTAAGGGTGAAAAAGAAGGTGTTCCACTTATTTACCGAGTAGTGTATAAAGGTACTAAGCCGAAAGTAGAAAAAGAATCGATTGCTTTTGATACTCTTTACCAAGGAGATGAAACAAAAGAGCTTGGTTTCCGTTCAGTTGTAGAGGGTAAAGGAGGGGTGGTTACTCGAACTACTACTTATCAAGTAGATAAGTATACAGGAGCGGTATCTTCTCAAGTTTCTGAGAAGAAAATAGCTCCTCAATCCAAGGTGATTACTTTAGGTATTAAACCCAACAGTGTCATAAAAGAACTTCCGATTACAGAGCGTTTTGAGGACTCTGAAGAGTTAGAGAAAGGGAAAACGGAGGTTGTTTCGGAGGGGTATGTAGGTAAAGAAGTTACTAAGGTGACTTATAAGGTCTTAGCTGATGGAAAGATTGTTGAAAATTCTCGTACAGTCGAGGTTACACCTATGAGAGAACGTGTGGTTCTTAAGGGTGTGAAGGAAGTGGTGTCATCGACGGAAGAAAACTCAAGTAATCTCAAAGAGGAAGTGGTATCTCCAGATAAAGTAGAGTTTCTAGTTCCAAAAGATGCGCCGATCAGAGAAGAACTGCCTGCGTCTAGTGAGGAATTTTCAGAATCAGAGGTTTTAGTATCGGGAGAAAAAATACCAGGCGACCTTGGGAAGTCTATAGTATCTTCAAAAGAACTAGTCCCTGAAAGAGTGGAAGTTCCAGACTTTGTGGCTAAAGTTACAGGTGGAGAAAAATTGACAGTAGAAGGGCACCGAGATGAGAGAAAAATAAAGACTCCATCAAAACAGGAAAGATTATCTAGCCCAGAAACCACTGCTCAATTCACAACGAACGGGACAGGTTCGTCATCGTTAACAGCTGTTTTTGGCGTTGAAGCGGATAACATGTCACTTTCTACTGTTGAACATTCTGTTATTACATATAATCAACAAAGAGGATGGCATAAGATAAATAATCAGTGGTATTTTAGAAATTCCGATGGGAAAGAACGGACAGGCTGGATGAAAGAAAATGATGCATGGTATTATTTTGATGCGAATGGAATCATGCAAACCGGTTGGATACAGGATACAGACGGTAATTGGTATTATCTCAAGGATAATGGCATGATGGAGGTAGGCTGGTTCCAAGATTCAAGTGGCGCGTGGTACTACTTAGGATCATCTGGTTCCATGGAATCCAATACATGGATTTATTATAAAGGAAAGTGGTACTATATCGATGCTTTTGGGAAACTACTTTTCAATTCGCTAACACCAGACGGCTATAGAGTGAACGAGTACGGGGAATGGATCAACTGATTTTGCTTTATGACCTATTGATGAGCAAGCGAGTAGTATAAAAAACATTAGAATTAATAGTCTAGGAAGTGGTAAGAGTTCTCTAAAACGGCTGATTTTGTAATCTTTTTTGTAAAATAGAGTCTTTAATAAATAATATGAGCAAGATTTATCTCTTTACAAGTGATTAGGATTAATAATTTTTAACTTTCTCGCTCCTTTTGTCTTTCTTTTCCGAATAAATAGGTAGTAGCAGTGAATCTAGTAAACCTAGATTTAAAAATGTGCTATAATGAAAGGAGAGGAAATATGATTCTAAGACATCCGGGCATTAGCCCGACCAATGATTTGGTTGCTAAGAAAATCTTTAGCAACCCAGAAATCACTTGTCAATTTATCCGCGATATGCTGGATTTACCAGCAAAAAATGTGACCATTTTGGAGGGAAGCAATATTCATGTCTTGACTTCCATGCCCTATTCGGCGCAAGATTTCTATACCAGTATAGATGTTTTGGCGGAGTTGGATAATGGTACGCAAGTTATCATCGAAATTCAGGTTCATCATCAGAATTTTTTCATCAATCGCCTGTGGGCTTACCTATGTAGTCAGGTCAATCAAAACCTAGAAAAAATTCGCCAACGAGAAGGTGATACACACCAGAGTTACAAACATATTGCACCAGTATATGCTATCGCTATCGTGGACAGTAATTATTTTCAAGATGACTTAGCTTTTCATAGCTTTAGCATGCGCGAGGATACGACAGGTGAGGTTTTAACAATTACAAACAATGGACAGGAAAACCATCTAGTCAAGATGGCGTTCTTGGAATTAAGAAAATACAGAGAAACCAGCAAAGATAGCATTCGCAAACCGTGGTTGGAGTTTTTTGGGAATAAACCCTTTACCCAGCAGCCCGAGCGAGCCATCAGCCAAGCAGACCAACTGCTGGACTACAAGAGCTGGTCCGAGGAGGACAGGAGAATGTTTAGTGAACAACGCAGGCGTGAAGAACAAGCATTATTGGCTCATGACTATGCTTTGGAGCAAGCTGAGGAAAAAGGTTTAGAGAGAGGTCTTGAACGTGGTCGCGCAGAGGGGATTGAACAAGGCATCGAAAAAGGTATTGAACAAGGACTTGAACGTGGGAAAGTTGAAGGAAGTTTGTCCATGCTACTAAATCTAGTCCGTCAAGGTATTCTAACTTCCGAGATTGCCAGTAAGCAGTTGGGTATGACTGTCGCTGAATTTGAGTCACTATTGAAAGATCATCATAAATAAGAATGTTGAATCTCAAATTCAAGTTAGGCAGAGAGAAGAAATTTTCAGAGAGATTTGCGATCCAACTATTTTTTAGGACAATCATTGCTTCACCTCTCGATGAAGGCAACTTTTTTAGAAGTCGTTTTTTTAGGTAAGAGGATTGACTTTAGGAAATCATCTACGAGTCAGTTTTTTTAAGTCCTCATATAGAGACTCTAGGCATAAAATCTTAAAAATCACAAACACGCATAGTATCAGGTAATTAAAAAAACTTGATATTATGCGTTTTATAGTGCATTGAATCTATATTAGGACACAACAATTCTTAAATCATTGTTAGAAATTGGTTTGAATTTTCCAATCAATTTGTTCGATTTTTACATCATTGCATTATATCATGCGACTATTAACCTTGTCTTCTCCTAAAATTGACTTTCTTGTTTTCTTATCTTGTCCACTCGAAACAAGTATTGTAAGAATTTGATTATTTTTGAAAGTACTTTTAATATATTTGATATAGTTAAAAAAGATTTGAAACTAAATTCCAAATTAGAAAAAGACTTGAAATACTAAAAAAAAGTATACTCTAATTGGAAACGGTAACAAAACTAATTTAGAGAATGAAATATAGAGTATTTCTCTCTTAAAAGTTTTTGGTGAAACGAGATGTAGAAAGGAGATTTAGCCAAAGAGTCTACTAGTGCTAGAATAATAGATTAGAATTATTTTAGAAAAACTAATACTCAATGAAAATCAAAGAGCAAACTAGGAAACTAGCCGCAGGCTGTACTTGAGTACGACAAGGCGACGTTGACGCAGTTTGAATTTGATTTTCGAAGAGTATAAGTGAGCAGCTTATAAATTCAATTTCCCAAATAGATTCATACTAGTATCTTTTGCAAAAAATAAAGGGCGACTTCCTTCATGAATATCAATTTCATCTATAAGGAAGGTAGCTCATTGAACTAACTTATTTATTCTGTTTGTCGCTAGAAAAATCAGACCTCCTTGTGAAGATTGAGGAGGTACTGAATGAAAATCAAAGAAGAAACTAGCAAGCTAGTAGCAGATTGCCCAAAACACCGCTTTGAGGTTGTAGATAAGACTGACCTATATAATCCAAGGTGAAGCGACTGTGGTTTGAAGAGATTTTCAAAGAGTATAGGCTAGAGAGTGTAGTGTTTTTATGTCCTTCTAGTAGAAAATGCTAGACAGAAGAATGGGGAACTTGGATAGGAAAAATAGATTGAGAAAGGAGGTTAGAAGAGATGATTATTACAAAAATTAGCCGTTTAGGAACTTATGTGGGAGTAAATCCACATTTTGCAACATTAATAGATTTTCTAGAAAAAACAGGACTAGAAAATTTAACAGAAGGTCCGATTGCTATCGATGGTAATCGATTGTTTGGGAATTGCTTTACTTATCTAGCAGACGGTCAAGCAGGAGCCTTCTTTGAAACTCACCAAAAATATTTGGATATTCATTTAGTTTTGGAAAACGAAGAAGCCATGGCTGTTACGTCGCCGAAAAATGTAAGCGTTACCCAAGAGTATGATGAAGAGAAGGATATTGAATTATACACAGGGAAAGTGGAACAGTTGGTTCATTTGAGAGCTGGCGAATGCCTCATCACTTTTCCAGAAGATTTACATCAACCCAAGGTTCGTATAAATGATGAACCTGTGAAAAAAATTGTCTTTAAAGTTGCGATTTCTTAATGTAGAAAGGGAAGAACGATGAAAAAAATGAGAAAGTTTTTATGTCTAGCTGGAGTTGCGCTAGCAGCCGTTGCCTTGGTAGCTTGTTCAGGAAAAAAAGAAGCTACAACTAGTACTGAACCACCAACAGAATTATCTGGTGAGATTACAATGTGGCACTCCTTTACTCAAGGACCCCGTTTAGAAAGTATTCAAAAATCAGCAGATGCTTTCATGCAAAAGCATCCAAAAACGAAAATCAAGATTGAAACATTTTCTTGGAATGACTTCTATACTAAATGGACTACAGGTTTAGCAAATGGAAATGTGCCAGATATCAGTACAGCTCTTCCTAACCAAGTAATGGAAATGGTCAACTCAGATGCTTTGGTGCCGCTAAATGATTCTATCAAGCGTATTGGACAAGATAAATTTAACGAAACTGCCTTAAATGAAGCAAAAATCGGAGATGATTACTACTCTGTTCCTCTTTATTCACATGCACAAGTCATGTGGGTTAGAACAGATTTGTTAAAAGAACATAATATTGAGGTTCCTAAAACTTGGGATCAACTCTATGAAGCTTCTAAAAAATTGAAAGAAGCTGGAGTTTATGGCTTGTCTGTTCCGTTTGGAACAAATGACTTAATGGCAACACGTTTCTTGAACTTCTACGTACGTAGTGGTGGTGGAAGTCTCTTGACAAAAGATCTTAAAGCGGATTTGACAAGTCAACTTGCTCAAGATGGTATTAAATACTGGGCTAAAATGTATAAAGAAATTTCACCTCAAGATTCTTTGAACTTTAATGTCCTTCAACAAGCTACCTTGTTCTATCAAGGAAAAACAGCATTTGACTTTAACTCTGGCTTCCATATTGGAGGAATCAATGCCAACAGTCCTCAATTGATTGATTCGATTGATGCTTATCCTATTCCAAAAATCAAAGAATCTGATAAAGACCAAGGAATTGAAACCTCAAACATTCCAATGGTTGTTTGGAAAAATTCAAAACACCCAGAAGTTGCTAAAGCATTCTTAGAATCACTTTATAATGAAGAAGACTACGTTAAATTCCTTGATTCAACTCCAGTAGGTATGTTGCCAACTATTAAGGGGATTAGCGATTCTGCAGCCTATAAAGAAAATGAAACTCGTAAGAAATTTAAACATGCTGAAGAAGTGATTACTGAAGCTGTTAAAAAAGGTACTGCTATTGGTTATGAAAATGGACCAAGTGTACAAGCTGGTATGTTGACTAACCAACACATTATTGAACAAATGTTCCAAGATATCATTACAAATGGAACAGATCCTATGAAAGCTGCAAAAGAAGCAGAAAAACAATTAAACGATTTATTTGAGGCTGTTCAGTAGATGTAAAAGACTAGAAAATAGGTGGGCTAGTGAGCTGAAAAGCTCTAGCCCAATCTTGTAAAAGAAGGGAGAAGGAGAATGGTTAAAGAACGTAATTTAACTCGCTGGATATTTGTTTTGCCAGCTATGATTATCGTAGGATTACTCTTTGTTTATCCGTTTTTCTCGAGTATTTTTTATAGCTTTACCAATAAGCATTTGATTATGCCCAATTATAAATTTGTTGGTTTAGCTAACTATAAAGCTGTGCTATCAGATCCCAACTTCTTTAATGCGTTCTTTAATTCAATTAAGTGGACCATTTTCTCATTAGTTGGTCAAGTTTTAGTAGGGTTTGTATTGGCTTTAGCTCTTCATAGAGTACGCCACTTCAAGAAATTATATAGGACCTTATTGATTGTTCCTTGGGCATTTCCTACCATCGTTATTGCCTTCTCTTGGCAATGGATTCTAAACGGGGTTTATGGCTATTTACCTAATCTAATCGTAAAATTAGGTTTAATGGAACATACACCTGCATTTTTGACAGATAGTACATGGGCATTCCTATGTTTGGTGTTTATCAACATTTGGTTTGGAGCGCCGATGATTATGGTTAATGTGCTTTCAGCTTTGCAAACAGTACCAGAAGAACAATTTGAGGCTGCTAAGATAGATGGTGCTTCAAGTTGGCAGGTGTTCAAGTTTATCGTCTTTCCACATATTAAAGTGGTTGTAGGGCTTCTAGTTGTTTTGAGAACTGTATGGATCTTTAATAACTTTGACATTATCTACCTTATTACGGGTGGTGGACCGGCTAATGCTACAACGACGCTTCCAATTTTTGCTTACAATCTGGGTTGGGGCACTAAATTGTTGGGTCGTGCTTCAGCAGTTACAGTGTTGCTCTTTATCTTCTTGATGGCGATTTGCTTTATCTACTTTGCTATCATCAGTAAGTGGGAAAAGGAGGGTAGAAAATAATGAAGAAGAAATCCAGTATTTATTTAGATATTCTCTCACATGCACTCTTGATTGGTGCGACTATTGTTGCAATTTTCCCATTGGTATGGATTATCATATCGTCTGTCAAGGGGAAAGGGGAATTGACTCAGTATCCAACACGATTTTGGCCTGAACAGTTTACATTAGATTATTTTATACATGTTATCAACGATTTGCACTTTATTGATAACATTCGAAATAGTTTAATCATTGCCTTAGCTACAACCCTTATTGCGATTATTATTTCTGCTATGGCAGCCTACGGTATTGTTCGATTCTTTCCTAAATTGGGAGCAATCATGTCGAGACTACTCGTCATTACCTATATTTTCCCACCAATTTTGTTAGCAATTCCCTATTCAATTGCCATTGCTAAAGTTGGGTTAACAAATAGTTTATTTGGCTTGATGATGGTTTATCTATCTTTTAGTGTTCCATATGCAGTTTGGCTCTTAGTTGGATTTTTCCAAACAGTTCCAATTGGAATTGAAGAAGCGGCTAGAATTGATGGTGCAAATAAATTTGTTACGTTTTATAAAGTTGTGCTACCGATTGTAGCACCAGGTATTGTAGCAACAGCCATTTATACATTTATCAATGCTTGGAATGAATTCCTGTATGCCTTGATTTTGATTAACAATACAGGAAAGATGACAGTAGCAGTAGCCCTTCGTTCACTTAATGGTTCAGAAATACTAGACTGGGGAGATATGATGGCAGCGTCTGTTATTGTAGTTCTTCCATCAATTATTTTCTTCTCTATCATTCAAAATAAGATTGCAAGTGGATTATCAGAAGGATCTGTGAAGTAATACTCAATGAAAATCAAAGAGCAAACTAGCCGCAGGCTGCTCAAAGTACAGCTTTGAGGTTGCAAATAAAACTGACGAAGTCAGCTCAGAACACGTTTTTGAGGTTGTAGATGAAGCTGACGAAGTCAGTAACCATACGCACAGTAAGGCGACGTTGACTCGGTTTGAAGAGATTTTTGAAGAGTATAAGTTAAAATTAGAAAGTTTATTCAATAATAAAGGAGAAAAAACATGGTTAAATACGGTGTTGTTGGAACAGGGGATTTTGGAGCTGAATTGGCTCGTTATATGCAAAAGAATGATGGAGCAGAGATTACTCTTCTCTATGATCCAGATAATGCAGAAGTAATTGCAGAAGAATTGGGAGCAAAAGTAGCAAGTTCCCTAGATGAGTTGGTTTCTAGCGATGAAGTAGATTGTGTTATCGTCGCAACTCCAAATAATCTTCATAAAGAACCAGTTATCAAGGCCGCACAACATGGTAAAAATGTTTTCTGTGAAAAACCAATTGCGCTTTCTTATCAAGATTGTCGCGAGATGGTAGATGCATGTAAAGAAAACAATGTGACCTTTATGGCAGGACATATTATGAACTTCTTCAATGGTGTCCATCATGCAAAAGAACTCATTAATCAAGGAGTTATCGGAGACGTTCTATATTGTCACACAGCTCGTAATGGTTGGGAAGAACAACAACCGTCAGTATCATGGAAAAAAATTCGTGAAAAATCAGGTGGTCACTTGTATCACCACATCCATGAGTTGGATTGCGTTCAATTCCTTATGGGGAGCATGCCTGAAACTGTAACCATGACAGGTGGAAATGTGGCCCATGAAGGTGAACATTTCGGTGATGAAGATGATATGATTTTTGTCAATATGGAATTTTCTAATAAGCGTTTTGCTTTGTTAGAATGGGGTTCAGCTTATCGTTGGGGTGAACATTATGTCTTAATCCAAGGAAGCAAAGGTGCCATCCGCTTAGACTTATTCAACTGTAAAGGAACTCTTAAGCTAGATGGGCAAGAAAGCTATTTCTTGATTCACGAATCGCAAGAAGAAGATGATGATCGGACTCGTATCTATCATAGTACAGAGATGGATGGAGCAATTGCTTATGGTAAACCAGGTAAACGTACTCCATTATGGCTATCATCTGTCATTGATAAAGAAATGCGCTATCTGCATGAGATTATGGAAGGAGCTCCAGTATCAGAAGAATTTGCAAAACTTTTGACAGGTGAAGCTGCCCTAGAAGCAATTGCTACTGCAGATGCTTGTACCCAGTCTATGTTTGAAGATCGCAAAGTAAAATTGTCAGAAATTGTAAACTAAATTTTGGTATTCTCCTATTATAGGTCGACTTGCTCCTCTGAAAGTACTTTTAGAGGAGCTGTTTGACTTGGCTAGTTTTTGAAACTGAAATCTATTATACTACAAACTCTTGAAAGCGTTTTAATTTTAAGGTATAATAATCTCATAGAAATAAAGAAAAAAGAAAGGGAGGAAAGAAGATGCCACAGATTAGTAAAGAAGCCTTGATTGAACAAATCAAAGATGGAATCATCGTTTCTTGTCAGGCTCTTCCTCATGAACCGCTTTATACAGAAGCGGGAGGGGTGATTCCCTTGCTGGTCAAAGCGGCTGAGCAAGGTGGAGCAGTCGGTATCCGAGCCAATAGTGTTCGCGATATCAAGGAAATTAAGGAAGTCACCAAACTTCCGATTATTGGGATAATCAAACGAGATTATCCGCCACAGGAACCCTTCATCACGGCTACTATGAAAGAAGTTGATGAATTGGCAGAACTGGACATCGAGGTGATTGCTCTGGATTGTACCAAGCGTGAACGCTACGATGGTTTGGAAATTCAAGAGTTCATTCGTCAGGTCAAGGAGAAATATCCTAACCAGCTCTTGATGGCGGACACCAGTACTTTTGAAGAAGGATTGGCAGCGGTCGAAGCAGGAATTGACTTTGTCGGAACAACCTTATCAGGCTACACATCCTACAGTCCAAAAGTGGATGGTCCAGATTTTGAACTCATCAAAAAACTCTGTGATGCCGGTGTAGATGTCATTGCAGAAGGAAAAATTCATACACCAGAACAAGCCAAACAAATCCTTGAATACGGAGTGCGAGGCATCGTTGTTGGTGGCGCTATTACTAGACCAAAAGAGATTACAGAACGCTTCGTTGCTGGTCTTAAATAAGATGTGAGGGGGGAGTTTTATATTTAAAGTTTTACAAAAAGTTGGAAAAGCTTTTATGTTACCTATAGCTATACTTCCTGCAGCAGGTCTACTTTTGGGGATTGGTGGTGCACTTTCAAACCCAACCACGATAGCAACTTATCCAATACTAGACAATAGTATTTTTCAATCGATATTCCAAGTAATGAGCTCTGCAGGAGAGGTTGTATTCAGTAACTTGTCACTACTTCTCTGTGTGGGATTATGTATTGGCTTAGCGAAACGAGATAAAGGAACCGCTGCGTTAGCAGGAGTAACTGGTTACTTAGTTATGACTGCAACGATCAAAGCTCTGGTAAAACTTTTTATGGCAGAAGGATCTGCAATTGATACTGGAGTTATTGGAGCATTAGTTGTCGGAATAGTTGCCGTATATTTGCACAACCGATATAGCAATATTCAATTACCTTCCGCTTTAGGATTCTTTGGAGGTTCACGCTTCGTTCCTATTGTTACATCGTTCTCTTCTATCTTAATTGGCTTTGTCTTCTTTGTTATTTGGCCACCTTTCCAACAACTTCTTGTTTCTACAGGTGGATATATTTCTCAGGCAGGTTCAATTGGAACTTTTCTATATGGATTTTTAATGAGACTTTCTGGAGCAGTAGGCTTACATCATATAATTTACCCTATGTTTTGGTATACTGAACTTGGTGGTGTTGAAACTGTTTCAGGACAAACAGTGGTTGGAGCTCAAAAAATATTTTTTGCTCAATTAGCCGATCCGGCTCATTCTGGATTATTTACAGAAGGAACAAGGTTTTTTGCAGGTCGTTTCTCAACAATGATGTTCGGTTTACCGGCTGCCTGTTTAGCGATGTACCATAGTGTTCCTAAGAATCGTCGTAAAAAATACGCGGGTTTGTTTTTTGGAGTTGCTTTAACATCTTTTATTACCGGTATTACAGAACCAATTGAATTTATGTTTCTATTCGTCAGTCCGGTTCTATATGTTGTTCACGCATTCCTTGATGGTGTCAGCTTCTTTATTGCAGACATCTTAAATATTTCAATAGGAAACACATTTTCAGGAGGTGTAATCGATTTCACTTTATTTGGAATTTTGCAGGGGAACGCTAAGACGAATTGGGTTCTTCAGATTCCATTTGGACTTATTTGGAGTGTTTTGTATTATATTATTTTTAGATGGTTCATTACTCAATTCAACGTTCTAACGCCAGGAAGAGGAGAAGAAGTAGATTCTAAAGAAATTTCTGAATCCGCAGATTCAACTTCAAATACTGCGGATCATTTAAAACAGGATAGCCTACAAATTATCAGAGCCTTGGGTGGATTAAATAATATAGAAGATGTAGATGCTTGTGTGACACGTTTACGTGTAGCTGTAAAAGAAGTTAATCAAGTTGATAAAGCACTTTTAAAACAAATTGGTGCAGTTGATGTCTTAGAAGTGAAGGGTGGCATTCAAGCAATCTATGGAGCAAAAGCAATCTTATATAAAAATAGTATTAATGAAATTTTAGGTGTAGATGATTAAGTACTTACTGACTTAATAAAAAATAGAGGAGAGTGATTGATGAGTAGGAAAAAATGAAAACGTATATAAATGCAAAGAACTCATTATCCAAGTTGGATACGCTTATAAAATAGGAGAATACAAATGAAATTTAGAAAATTAGCTTGTACAGTACTTGCGGGTGCTGCGGTTCTTGGTCTTGCTGCTTGTGGCAATTCTGGCGGAAGTAAAGATGCTGGTAAATCAGGTGGTGACGGTGCCAAAACAGAAATCACTTGGTGGGCATTCCCAGTATTTACCCAAGAAAAAGCTGGTGACGGTGTTGGAACTTATGAAAAATCAATCATCGAAGCGTTTGAAAAAGCAAATCCAGATGTAAAAGTGAAATTGGAAACCATCGACTTCAAGTCAGGCCCTGAAAAAATCACAACAGCCATCGAAGCAGGAACAGCTCCGGACGTACTCTTTGACGCACCAGGACGTATCATCCAATACGGTAAAAATGGTAAATTGGCTGAGTTGAACGACCTTTTCACAGATGAATTTGTTAAAGATGTCAATAACGAAAACATCATACAAGCAAGTAAAGCTGGAGACAAGGCTTACATGTATCCAATTAGTTCTGCCCCATTCTACATGGCAATGAACAAGAAAATGCTAGAAGATGCTGGAGTGGCAAACCTTGTAAAAGAAGGTTGGACAACTGATGATTTTGAAAAAGTATTGAAAGCACTCAAAGACAAGGGCTACACACCAGGTTCATTGTTCAGTTCTGGTCAAGGGGGAGACCAAGGAACACGTGCCTTTATCTCTAACCTTTATAGCGGTTCTGTAACAGATGAAAAAGTTAGCAAATATACAACTGATGATCCTAAATTCGTCAAAGGTCTTGAAAAAGCAACTGGCTGGATTAAAGACAATTTGCTCAATAATGGTTCACAATTTGACGGTGGGGCAGATATCCAAAACTTTGCCAACGGTCAAACATCTTACACAACCCTTTGGGCACCAGCTCAAAATGGTATCCAAGCTAAACTGTTAGAAGCAAGTAAGGTAGAAGTAGTAGAAGTACCATTCCCATCAGACGAAGGTAAACCAGCTCTTGAATACCTTGTAAACGGATTTGCAGTATTCAACAATAAAGACGACAAGAAAGTCGCTGCATCTAAGAAATTCATCCAGTTTATCGCAGATGACAAAGAGTGGGGACCTAAAGACGTAGTTCGTACAGGTGCTTTCCCAGTCCGTACTTCATTTGGAAAACTTTATGAAGACAAACGCATGGAAACAATCAGCGGCTGGACTCAATACTACTCACCATACTACAACACTATTGATGGATTTGCTGAAATGAGAACACTTTGGTTCCCAATGTTGCAATCTGTATCAAATGGTGACGAAAAACCAGCGGACGCTTTGAAAGCCTTCACTGAAAAAGCGAACGAAACAATCAAAAAAGCTATGAAACAATAGTCCTTAGTTATTCTATAAAAAGTAGTTTTTTAAAGAAGCTAAGAGTGTATACCCCCTTTTCCCTCTACACAGATAGTGTAAGAAAAGGGGGCTTTTGTTTAAAATGTAAGAAACTGTCACGAAATTAAAATGAAGTTCTTACATAAGCGAATCATAAAAAATTTCATTTTGATTTTAAAACAGTTCAAGAAAGTCAAAAAATTATTCTATTTGAAAGAGAGGTGCCGACTGTGAAAGTCAATAAAATTCGTATGCGGGAAACAGTGATTTCCTATGCTTTCCTAGCACCAGTGTTGTTCTTCTTTATTATCTTTGTTTTAGCACCAATGATTATGGGCTTCATCACAAGTTTCTTTAACTATTCTATGACTAGTTTCCAATTTGTGGGCTTAGATAACTATGTCCGTATGTTTAAAGATCCTGTCTTTGCAAAATCTCTGATTAACACAGTTATTTTGGTTATTGGATCTGTGCCAGTTGTTGTTCTATTCTCACTCTTTGTAGCATCGCAAACCTATCACCAAAATGCTATTGCCAGATCCTTCTACCGTTTTGTCTTCTTCCTTCCTGTTGTAACAGGTAGTGTTGCCGTAACGGTTGTATGGAAATGGATCTATGATCCATTATCAGGTATCTTGAACTTTGTGCTTAAATCAAGTCATATCATTACTCAAAACATTTCATGGCTTGGTGATAAGCACTGGGCATTGATGGCGATTATGATTATTCTCTTGACCACTTCAGTTGGTCAGCCCATCATCCTTTATATCGCTGCTATGGGGAATATTGACAATTCACTGGTTGAAGCGGCGCGTGTTGATGGTGCAACTGAGTTTCAAGTTTTCTGGAAGATTAAATGGCCAAGCCTTCTTCCAACAACTCTTTATATTGCAATCATCACAACAATTAACTCCTTCCAGTGTTTCGCCTTGATTCAGCTTTTGACATCTGGTGGTCCAAACTACTCAACAAGTACCTTGATGTACTACCTGTACGAAAAAGCCTTCCAATTGACAGAATACGGCTATGCCAACACCATTGGTGTCTTCTTGGCAGTCATGATTGCTATCGTAAGCTTTGTTCAATTTAAAGTACTTGGAAACGACGTAGAATACTAAAGAAAGGAGACAGTTATGCAATCTACAGAAAAAAAACCATTAACAGCCTTTACTGTTATTTCAACAATCATTTTGCTCTTGTTGACTGTGCTGTTCATCTTTCCATTCTACTGGATTTTGACAGGGGCATTCAAGTCACAGCCTGATACCATTATGATTCCGCCACAATGGTTCCCTAAAATGCCAACCATGGAAAACTTCCAACAACTTATGGTGCAGAACCCTGCCTTGCAATGGATGTGGAACTCAGTATTTATCTCATTGGTAACCATGTTCTTAGTCTGTGCAACCTCATCTCTAGCAGGTTATGTATTGGCTAAAAAACGTTTCTATGGTCAACGTATCCTATTTGCTATCTTTATCGCTGCTATGGCGCTTCCAAAACAAGTTGTCCTTGTACCATTGGTACGTATCGTCAACTTCATGGGAATTCATGACACTCTTTGGGCAGTTATTTTGCCTTTGATTGGATGGCCATTTGGGGTCTTCCTCATGAAACAGTTCAGTGAAAATATCCCTACAGAATTGCTCGAATCAGCTAAGATTGATGGCTGTGGTGAGATTCGTACCTTCTGGAGCGTAGCCTTCCCGATTGTGAAACCAGGGTTTGCAGCCCTTGCAATCTTTACCTTCATCAATACTTGGAATGACTACTTCATGCAATTGGTAATGTTGACTTCACGTAACAATTTGACCATCTCACTTGGGGTTGCGACCATGCAGGCTGAAATGGCAACCAACTATGGTTTGATTATGGCAGGAGCTGCCCTTGCTGCCGTGCCAATTGTAACAGTCTTCCTAGTCTTCCAGAAATCCTTCACACAAGGGATTACTATGGGAGCGGTCAAAGGATAATACTCTGCGAAAATCGAATGCAAACTAGGTCAGCGTCACCTTGCCATACTTAAGTATTGCCTGCGGTTAGCTTCCTAGTTTGTTCTTCAATTTTCATTGAGTATAAGAGAATATAGAGGTTATAAGTGTCTACAAAATGTTGGGTATTTGCTTACCTTAGAGATTTTGTCAGACACTTATCAACTTAAGAATGGTTTTAGTTAACTATCAGAAACGAAGGAAAGAGTATGATTTTTGACGATTTGAAAAATATTAGCTTCTATAAAGGGATTCATCCCAATCTTGACAAGGCAATTGATTATCTTTATGAACATCGTAAAGATTCATTCGAGTTAGGAAAATATGATATTGATGGTGACAAGGTCTTTCTAGTTGTTCAAGAAAATGTCCTAAATAAAGCTGAAAATGACCAGTTTGAACATCACAAGAACTATGCAGACTTGCATTTGTTGGTAGAAGGGCATGAATATTCGAGCTACGGTTCACGTATCAAAGACGAGGCAGTAGCATTTGACGAAGCAAGTGACATTGGTTTTGTCCATTGTCATGAACACTACCCACTCTTATTGGGTTATCACAATTTTGCGATTTTCTTCCCAGGAGAGCCACATCAACCAAATGGTTATGCAGGTATGGAAGATCAAGTTCGCAAGTATTTGTTTAAAATTTTAATTGATTAAAAATAGGATGAATTGTTTTTTTGTAAAGCTTTGATAATACTCTACCATGAAATTGATCTTTGTGAGGTAGAGAAATGAGAATAAAATATTTAAAAATTGGTATCTTCTTGTCAGTCTGTTTATTGCTAATGAGTAATATTTTACCTTCAATTGTGTATGCGAATGAAGTCTCGCATATCCAAACTATACAGTCAGAAATGGATCGAATAGATGCAAAATTATCTCAAAATTACTTGCTAACTGAACAAGAAATTAAGGATTTGGTGGAAGATAGCAAAGGAGTCTATCCAGACATATCAGATGAACGTAAAATTGAATTGCTAGAAATGGTATCTTCTAAGTATGCTGCAAGAGCTAGTTTCTTAGATGGAAAGGGAATTACAGTTAATGAGATGGCTTGGATAATTAAGGGCATTGTGACTGGATTGATTGGTAAATACATAAAATTAGGTACTTATGCGGCTAAGTATGGTATTAGTATGGCGCGCTCGATCTTAAGTAGGGCAGCTGCAACTGCAGCAGCAAGAGTAGGATTATTGACCAAGATTTCTGGATGGATTTTACAAATAGCTGTGAATGTAGCTGATGTATATGGTAATTTTGCCTACAATATTGCTGCAGCTTGGGATGCACATGATAAAATCCCTAACAATGGTCGTATAAACTTTTAAAATGCGAGAATGAAAGCACTTTGTATTTTTTTATTGAAAGCACTTTGTATTTTTTTATTGAATATGTTAGCTTGGACAGTGCTTGCAATGATAATCCGTGGAGGGCTAGATGGATTTAATGAGCATACTTGGAGTACTATTTTAATTGCTTCGCTGTCCGGGATATATATAGATTATATGTCCATAGATAAAAGTAGAAAAAAGTCCAAAAGAAAAAAGAAAAAATAGATTTGTTCATGGTAGGGACTTATGAAAGCTTTACTGACAAAAAAGAAAACAGTTTACAAAGAAAAATGATGGAGGAGCAAACATGGCACAAAAAGGAGTAAGCCTTATCAAGGCAGCATTTGATACAGACAACTTTCTCATGCGTTTTAGTGAGAAAGTCTTGGACATCGTGACAGCCAATCTTCTTTTTGTCGTCTCTTGTTTGCCCATCGTGACGATTGGAGTGGCTAAAATCAGCCTCTACGAGACCATGTTCGAAGTTAAGAAGAGCAGACGGGTGCCTGTTTTTAAAATCTATCTAAGATCTTTCAAGCAAAATCTGAAACTAGGTTTTCAGTTGGGGATGTTAGAATTAGGAATTGTATTTCTTACCTTTTCAGATCTCTATCTTTTCTGGGGTCAAACAGCTCTGCCCTTCCAATTGGTTAAAGCTATTTGTTTAGGTATTCTTATTTTCCTTACCATTATGATGCTGGCTAGTTACCCTATCGCGGCACGTTATGACCTATCTTGGAAAGAAATTCTTCAAAAAGGATTGATGTTGGCTAGTTTTAACTTTCCTTGGTTCTTCCTCATGTTAGCCATTCTTGTCCTCATTGTGATGGTTCTTTATCTGTCCGCCTTCAGTCTACTCTTAGGTGGCTCAGTCTTCCTACTTTTTGGGTTTGGACTATTGGTCTTTATCCAGACTGGATTGATGGAGAAAATTTTCGCAAAATATCAATAGGAGTCTTATTTCTGAAACTACTTTCAAAGGCTTCAAACGCTATTCTATAAGCTAGAAACTAAAATCTAAGTGTCTATAAGATATTGAAAGCCTTTTCGGTAAAGTGTATACTAAAGAAGTAAAGAAAGAATCTGCTTTAGCAGAAAATAAAAATAATAGGAGAAAATCTATGTCAGATTTGAAAAAATACGAAGGTGTCATTCCAGCCTTCTACGCATGTTATGATGATCAAGGAGAAGTAAGTCCAGAGCGTACACGTGCCTTGGTTCAATACTTCATTGATAAAGGTGTTCAAGGTCTTTATGTCAATGGTTCTTCTGGTGAATGTATCTACCAAAGTGTAGAAGACCGCAAGTTAATCTTGGAAGAAGTCATGGCAGTTGCTAAAGGTAAATTAACTATTATTGCCCATGTTGCTTGCAACAATACCAAAGATAGTATGGAACTGGCTCGCCACGCTGAAAGCTTGGGAGTAGATGCCATTGCAACAATTCCACCAATTTACTTCCGCTTGCCTGAATACTCAGTTGCCAAATACTGGAACGATATCAGTTCTGCAGCTCCAAACACAGACTACGTGATCTACAACATTCCTCAATTGGCAGGGGTTGCTTTGACTCCAAGTCTTTATACCGAAATGTTGAAGAATCCTCGTGTTATCGGTGTGAAGAACTCTTCTATGCCAGTTCAAGATATCCAAATCTTTGTCAGCCTTGGTGGGGAAGACCATATCGTCTTTAACGGTCCAGATGAACAGTTCCTAGGTGGTCGCCTCATGGGTGCCAAAGCTGGTATCGGTGGTACTTATGGTGCTATGCCAGAACTCTTCTTGAAACTCAACCAATTGATTGCGGATAAAGATTTAGAAACAGCGCGTGAGTTACAGTATGCTATCAACGCTATCATTGGTAAATTGACTGCTGCACATGGAAATATGTACGGTGTCATTAAAGAAGTCTTGAAGATCAATGAAGGATTGAATATTGGTTCTGTTCGTTCACCATTGACGCCAGTAACGGAAGAAGATCGTCCAGTTGTAGAAGCAGCTGCAGCCTTGATTCGTGAAACCAAGGAGCGCTTCCTCTAATCTATAAGGAGGTATTTATGACACACTACGTTGCAATTGATATAGGTGGAACCAACATCAAGTATGGTTTGGTTGATCAAGAGGGGCAACTTCTTGAATCGCATGAAATGCCAACTGAAGCGTATAAGGGTGGACCTCATATCTTACAAAAAACCAAAGATATTGTAGCCAGCTATTTAGAAAAAGGCCCAGTAGCAGGTGTTGCCATTTCTTCTGCAGGAATGGTGGATCCTGATAAGGGGGAAATTTTCTACGCTGGACCTCAGATTCCAAATTATGCAGGAACCCAGTTCAAGAAGGAAATCGAAGAAAGCTTTGCTATTCCTTGTGAGATTGAAAATGATGTCAACTGTGCAGGTCTGGCTGAGGCAGTATCTGGTTCAGGTAAGGGAGCAAGTGTCACCCTTTGCTTGACCATTGGAACAGGTATCGGTGGTTGCTTGATTATGGATGGGAAAGTCTTCCATGGTTTTAGCAATTCGGCCTGTGAAGTCGGGTATATGCATATGCAAGATGGAGCTTTTCAGGATCTCGCTTCTACCACAGCCTTGGTGGAGTATGTAGCAACATCTCATGGAGAAGATGTTGATCAGTGGAATGGCCGACGCATTTTCAAGGAAGCCACTGAAGGCAATAAACTCTGCATGGAAGGTATTGACCGCATGGTAGACTATCTAGGAAAAGGTCTGGCAAATATTTGCTACGTTGCCAATCCAGAAGTGGTTATTCTTGGTGGTGGTATCATGGGGCAAGAGGCTATCCTCAAACCTAAGATCCGCACAGCCTTGAAAGAGGCTTTGGTACCAAGTTTAGCAGAAAAAACACGATTAGAATTTGCCCATCACCAGAATACAGCAGGTATGCTTGGTGCATATTATCATTTTAAGACAAAACAATCCTAGTTTGGCTCAGCCAAACTAGGATTTTCTAATCAAATTCCCTTGACTTTCTTTATAATTGTGAGATAATAAATAAAATATATAAAGGAATTATATAAAATGACTATAGCGAATTCAAGTAAGATTGTGACCTTCCAAGCTAATAGAGAATTAGTAAATGATGCCATGGAAGTGTTAAAAGAAAAAAATCTCTCTCTTTCATCAGCACTCAGATTATTTTTAAAGAATGTTGCCGTAACAAATGAAGTAGATTTACTGAGTGAAGAGGAATTAGAGAAGGAGTATTTGTTTAGACAATTACAAGCAGAAGTTCAAGAAAGTTATGCCAAGATTGAGGCTGGAAATTACTTGACAGATGAGGATGTCGTGACACGCTATGGATTATAAAAGATATAGGATTTTGTATTCTCCTAGAGTGATTGATAGTCTGGATAAAATATATCAGTATATAGCGGAGGAAATCGGTTCTGTAGAGGCTGCGAGACGAAAAGTAGCCAATATTAGAAAAGATATTAATCGGCTAGAAATTTTCCCCCAAGCTGGATTTGATGCTGATGAAAAATTTGGTAAGAAATTAGACCCTCGCTACCAAACGCGAGGATGGACCTTGAGTAAGGATTACATTGTATTGTATACAATTGTTGAGGATACCGTCAGACTTGCTTATTTACTCCCTTCAAAAAGTGATTACATGAAATTATTCAAGACTAAGTCAAGATATGACTAATTCATAATCTTGAAGAGGTATGTTTGGTGATGAATAAAAATCCTAGTTTGGCTTAGCCAAACTAGGATTTTCTGACACGTTTTTGTCTACGATAGCCGTTGAGTTTCTTATTTTCCCAGTAGCTATTAAAGATTTTTTCCTTGCTTTCGCGATTGATTTCCAAAAAGTAGGCATAAATCAAATCGATAAAGAAGAGCATAGGAAGTTGAGCGGATATTCGTTGGATATAGGAAGGCTGGCTGTGGGTGGCTACAAGAACAGTCTCTGTGTAGGCCTGGCTATCTTTATTGGGAACACTTGAAAAGAGTACAGTCTTTGCCCCCATCTCCTTGGCATCTAATAAACTGTCTAAAATAGAGGGAGTTGTGCCAGAAAGTGAGAAACCAAGTACGAGACAATTTTCATCCATAATGCTGGTTGTCCAAGCAAAGCCGTCTTGATCGGTCAAAGCCTCGCAGACCACACCCAGACGCATGAAGCGCAATTTCATTTCACGAGCAACAAGGCCAGAACTCCCTGTTCCGAAGAAGTAGACACGCTCAGCATCTTCGATTAATTGGGCAATTCGTTCTAGTTGGACTTCGTCAATCAAGTCTTGTGTTTGTTCCCTCATATTGCTATAACTTCTGAGGACTCGTTTGGTCAGTGGACTGTGCTTGGAGACTTGGTTGGCTTGATTTTCTGCCTCATGTTGGTATTGGAAAATAAATTCTCGGTAGCCAGTAAAGCCACACTTTTTAGCAAAGCGGGTCAGAGCAGCCTGAGAGATATGTAATTTTTGAGTGACCTGTTGAGAAGATAAATCATCTGCAATCGTTTCCGTTTGTAAAAAATAGCGAGCGATTTCTTGCTCTAGGTCTGTCATTTCTTCAAAATGTGAATCAATGACAGTTGCGATATCTGGTTTGTCCATAGGGAAGGCTCCTTTAAATGAGTCGTGTTGGAAAAAGACTAGATTATTGAACTTTTACATTCATTATAACATATAATATAGGGATGAATAAATAAAAACGTATCTTGCCGTAAAAACGAAAAAAAGCTTCTTACTTTTCCATAATTTTCTGCTCAAATTGTGGTACAATTAAGAGTAAGATTTTAATTAGAAATGAGACTGATTTGTATGAGAAAATTTAACAGCCATTCGATTCCGATTCGGCTTAATTTATTGTTTTCAATTGTCATTTTACTCTTTATGACCATTATTGGTCGTTTGTTGTATATGCAGGTTTTGAACAAGGATTTTTACGAAAAAAAGCTAGCCTCAGCTAGTCAGACCAAGGTCACAACCAGTTCTGCCCGTGGGGAAATCTATGATGCTAGTGGAAAACCTTTGGTAGAAAATACGTTAAAACAGGTTGTTTCCTTTACGCGTAGCAATAAAATGACGGCTACAGACTTAAAAGAAATAGCTAAAAAGTTACTGACTTATGTGAGCATCAGTTCGCCAAATTTGACAGAACGCCAGCTGGCTGATTACTATTTGGCTGATCCTGAAATCTATAAAAAAACAGTGGAAGCTCTCCCAAGTGAGAAACGCTTGGATTCAGATGGCAATCGCCTATCCGAATCAGAACTGTATAACAATGCGGTCGATAGTGTTCCAACAAGTCAACTAAACTATACAGAGGATGAAAAGAAAGAAATCTATCTTTTTAGTCAGTTAAATGCTGTTGGAAACTTTGCGACAGGAACCATTGCGACAGATCCTCTAAATGATTCTCAGGTGGCTGTTATTGCCTCTATTTCAAAGGAGATGCCTGGCATTAGTATTTCTACTTCTTGGGATCGAAAGATTTTGGAAACTTCCCTTTCTTCTATAGTAGGGAGTGTATCCAGTGAAAAAGCTGGTCTCCCAGCGGAAGAAGCAGAAGCCTATCTTAAAAAAGGCTATTCTCTAAATGACCGTGTTGGAACCTCCTATTTGGAAAAGCAATATGAAGAGACCTTACAAGGAAAACGCTCGGTAAAAGAAATCCATCTGGACAAATATGGCAACATGGAAAGCGTGGATACAATTGAGGAAGGTAGTAAGGGAAACAATATCAAGCTGACCATTGATTTGGCCTTCCAAGATAGCGTGGATTCTCTGCTGAAAAGTTA
Source organism: Streptococcus sp. 339 (assembly GCF_013277285.1). Taxonomy (NCBI): domain Bacteria; kingdom Bacillati; phylum Bacillota; class Bacilli; order Lactobacillales; family Streptococcaceae; genus Streptococcus; species Streptococcus sp. 339. The sequence goes on from NZ_VMMR01000011.1 coordinate 24,424, forward strand.
TTTCAATTCAGAGTTGGGGAATGGTGGAGCTAAGTATTCTGAAGGTGTGTATGCAGTCGCCCTTAACCCAAAAACAGGTGCTGTGTTATCCATGTCAGGGATCAAACATGACCTGAAAACGGGAGAGTTGACGCCAGATTCCTTGGGAACGGTAACCAATGTCTTTGTCCCAGGTTCGGTTGTCAAGGCGGCGACCATCAGCTCTGGTTGGGAAAATGGAGTCTTGTCAGGAAACCAGACCTTGACAGACCAGTCCATTGTCTTTCAAGGTTCAGCTCCAATTAATTCTTGGTATACTGCCTTTTCTGTGCCAATGCCGATTACGGCGGTTCAGGCTCTAGAGTATTCATCAAATGCTTATATGGTCCAAACAGCCTTAGGTCTTATGGGGCAAACCTATCAACCAAATATGTTTGTCGGTACCAGCAATCTAGAGTCTGCTATGGGGAAATTGCGTTCAACCTTTGGTGAATATGGTTTGGGTTCTGCGACCGGGATTGACCTACCAGATGAATCTACTGGATTTGTTCCCAAAGAGTATAGCTTTGCTAATTACATTACTAATGCCTTTGGGCAGTTTGATAACTATACGCCCATGCAGTTGGCTCAGTATGTAGCAACTATTGCAAATGATGGTGTTCGTGTGGCTCCTCGTATTGTGGAAGGCATTTATGGCAATAATGATAAGGGAGGACTGGGTGACCTGATTCAGCAACTGCAACCGACAGAGATGAATAAGGTCAATATATCCGACTCCGATATGAGCATCTTGCACCAAGGTTTTTATCAGGTTGCTCATGGGACTAGCGGATTGACAACTGGACGTGCCTTTTCAAATGGTGCCTTGGTATCCATTAGCGGAAAAACGGGTACAGCCGAAAGCTATGTGGCAGATGGCCAGCAAGCAACTAATACTAATGCGGTGGCCTATGCCCCATCTGATAATCCCCAAATCGCTGTTGCAGTGGTCTTTCCTCATAATACCAATCTAACAAATGGTGTAGGACCTTCCATTGCGCGTGACATTATCAATCTGTATCAAAAATACCATCCAATGAACTAGAAAGGAAATTATGCTTTATCCAACACCCATTGCCAAGCTGATTGACAGCTATTCTAAGTTACCAGGTATCGGGATTAAGACGGCTACGCGTTTGGCCTTTTATACGATTGGGATGTCTGATGACGATGTCAATGAATTTGCAAAAAATCTCCTTTCTGCTAAGAGAGAATTGACCTACTGTTCCGTTTGTGGACGTTTGACAGACGACGACCCTTGCTCTATCTGTACCGATCCGACTCGTGACCAGACAACGATTTTGGTGCTAGAGGATAGTCGTGATGTGGCAGCTATGGAAAATATCCAAGAATACCACGGGCTCTATCATGTCTTGCATGGCCTCATTTCCCCTATGAATGGTATCAGTCCAGATGATATCAATCTCAAGGGGCTCATGACTCGTCTGATGGATAGTGAGGTTTCAGAAGTAATCGTAGCAACCAATGCCACAGCAGATGGGGAAGCAACTTCCATGTATCTTTCCCGCTTACTCAAGCCAGCTGGGATCAAGGTTACGCGCTTGGCACGAGGTCTTGCTGTGGGAGCAGATATCGAGTATGCGGACGAAGTCACACTCTTACGGGCTATTGAAAATCGAACAGAGTTGTAAGTGTAGACAAATTTACGAACTCCATTCATTTATAAAAAATCAAGGAGGCTGAAAATCGTTCCTATCGGCCTCTTTTTGTATAGTGTGATGAGTAGGATCAGGTTCAAGTTTTAAAAAACCAAGCAAATATGATATACTAAAGAGCGAGTATTCTAGTAGAATTAGGACAAATAATATGAAACAAACGATTATTCTTTTATATGGTGGAAGGAGTGCGGAACGTGAAGTCTCTGTCCTTTCAGCTGAGAGTATCATGCGTGCGGTTAACTACGACCGTTTCACAGTCAAGACTTTCTTTATCAGTCAGTCAGGTGACTTTATCAAAACGCAGGAATTTAGTCAGACTCCAGGTCAAGAGGACCGTCTCATGACCAATGAAACCATTGATTGGGATAAGAAAGTTGCACCAAGTGCTATCTATGAAGAAGGGGCAGTGGTCTTTCCAGTTCTTCATGGTCCGATGGGAGAAGATGGCTCTGTTCAAGGATTCCTTGAAGTTTTGAAATTGCCTTATGTCGGTTGCAATATCTTGTCATCCAGTCTTGCCATGGATAAAATCACGACTAAGCGTGTGTTAGAATCTGCTGGCATTGCACAAGTTCCCTATGTGGCTATCGTTGAAGGGGATGATGTGACTGCTAAAATCGCTGAAGTGGAAGAAAAATTGACTTATCCAGTCTTCACTAAGCCGTCAAACATGGGTTCTAGTGTCGGTATTTCTAAGTCTGAAAATCAAGAAGAACTTCGTCAAGCTTTGGAACTTGCCTTTCAATATGACAGCCGTGTCTTGGTAGAGCAAGGGGTCAATGCCCGTGAAATCGAGGTTGGTCTCTTGGGAAACTACGATGTCAAAAGCACGCTACCAGGAGAAGTAGTCAAGGATGTTGCCTTTTATGACTACGATGCCAAGTATATTGATAACAAGATTACCATGGACATCCCAGCCAAAATCAGTGATGATGTGGTAGCTGTCATGCGTCAAAATGCAGAGACGGCCTTCCGTGCCATTGGAGGCCTCGGTCTCTCTCGTTGCGATTTCTTCTATACAGATAAGGGAGAGATTTTCCTAAACGAGCTCAATACCATGCCAGGTTTCACCCAGTGGTCAATGTATCCACTACTTTGGGACAATATGGGAATCAGCTACGCAGAACTAATCGAGCGTTTGGTTGACCTTGCCAAGGAAAGCTTTAACAAGCGCGAAGCGCATTTGCTATAAAATGAAAGAGAGGGTAGAAGCCAGAACCATCACTGCCAGGTGACTAGAGTTCTCGGGCTTCGACCCTTTTTAAAGGAGTAGAAATGAAATTAACAATCCATGAAGTTGCCCAAGCTGTTGGAGCTAAAAATGATGTTAGTCTTTTTGCGAACGCCCAGTTAGAAAAGGCTGAGTTTGACAGTCGATTGATTGGGACTGGAGATTTATTTGTGCCACTCAAAGGTGCGCGTGATGGTCATGACTTTATCGAAACAGCCTTTGAAAATGGTGCGGTAGCAACCCTGTCTGAGAAAGAAATCGCAAATCATCCCTACATTCTAGTAGACGACGTGTTGACTGCATTTCAAAAACTAGCTGCCTACTATCTTGAAAAAACGACTGTTGATGTCTTTGCTATTACGGGTTCAAATGGTAAGACAACGACCAAGGATATGTTGGCACATTTGCTGTCAACAATCTACAAAACCTACAAAACTCAAGGAAACTACAATAACGAGATTGGTCTTCCTTACACAGTTCTCCATATGCCTGAAGGAACAGAAAAGTTGGTTTTGGAGATGGGACAGGATCACTTGGGAGATATTCATCTCTTGTCTGAATTGGCTCATCCAAAGATAGCCATCGTGACCTTGGTTGGAGAAGCCCATTTGGCCTTTTTCAAAGACCGTTCGGAGATTGCCCAAGGAAAAATGCAAATTGCAGATGGCATGGCTTCGAATTCCTTGCTTTTGGCCCCAGCCGACTCCATTGTAGAGGCCTACTTGCCAACTGATAAAAAGGTGGTTCGTTTTGGGCAAGGAGCAGAGTTGGAAATCACAGACTTGGTTGAGCGTAAGGACAGTCTGACCTTTAAAGCTAATTTCTTGGAACAAGCCCTTGATTTGCCAGTGACTGGTAAGTACAATGCCACTAATGCTATGATTGCTGCTTATGTGGCCCTACAAGAAGGAGTTTCAGAAGAACAAATTTGTCAGGCCTTCCAAAATCTTGAATTGACGCGTAACCGTACCGAGTGGAAGAAAGCAGCCAATGGAGCAGACATCTTGTCAGATGTTTACAATGCCAATCCAACTGCTATGAAGCTGATTTTAGAGACCTTCTCTGCCATTCCAGCCAATGAAGGGGGCAAGAAAATTGCGGTTTTAGCGGACATGAAGGAACTGGGTAACCAGTCAGTTCAACTCCATAATCAGATGATTTTGAGCCTTTCTCCAGATGTGCTGGATACCGTGATTTTCTACGGAGAAGACATTGCTGAATTGGCCCAACTTGCCAGTCAAATGTTCCCAATTGGCCACGTTTACTATTTCAAGAAAACAGAAGACCAAGACCAATTTGAAGACCTAGTCAAGCAGGTCAAGGAAAGCCTCAGTGCCAATGATCAAATCTTGCTCAAGGGCTCTAACTCTATGAACCTAGCCATGTTGGTAGAAAGTTTAGAAAATGAAACCAAGTGATTTTGTTAAGTATCTGCAAAGAATGATTGCCCTTACAGATACTGGCTTAACCTTTACAAAAGATCCTTTTGACTGTGAGCGCTACGAAGACTTGCGAAGTCTGTTATCTGAAATGTTGAATCAGGTATCAGACCTTGATGCAGACGAAGTGGCAGAACTCTTGAAACCGACCTCCGCTTATGCGACTCCCTTAATGGACGTCCGTGCTTGGATTGTTGAGGATGAGAAGATTTGTCTGGTTAGGGGACAAGGAGAGGATAGTTGGGCTTTGCCAGGTGGCTTTGGTGAAGTCGGCTATTCTCCAACTGAAAATATTCTCAAGGAAATTGAAGAAGAAACCGGTTTTAAAGCCAAAGTTGAAAGACTGCTAGCTGTTTTTGATACCAATCGTTTCCAACTACAGAGCAAACAATATGCAAAGTTTGTTTTTGAATGTAAGCTTCTCGATGGACAATTCCAAGAAAATCAAGAAATCGCTGACCTTCAATTTTTTGCAATTGACCAACTGCCGAATTTATCTGAAAAACGCATTACCAAGGAGCAAATCGAGATTCTTTGGCAGGTTTATCAAGGTCAGAGGGAGCAATATCTTGACTAAGAAGATGATTATCGTATTTCTAAATCCATTTTTGACAAATAGCATGGTATAATAATATGCAGGAAAATTTTGAATTATGAGGAAGACTAGATGAATTTATGGGATATTTTTTTTACAACTCAGCCAACAGAACCACCTAAATTTGACCTTTTTTGGTATGTTAGCCTATTTACGCTCTTAGCCTTGACCTTTTATACAGCCTATCGCTATCGTGAAAAGAAGGTTTACCAACGATTTTTCCAGATTTTACAGGCCGTTCAGTTGATCCTTCTTTATGGTTGGTACTGGGTCAATCATATGCCATTGTCAGAAAGCCTACCCTTTTACCATTGCCGTATGGCTATGTTTGTGGTACTCTTGCTTCCTGGTCAGTCCAAATATAAACAATACTTTGCATTATTGGGAACATTTGGGACATTAGCAGCCTTTGTTTATCCAGTGCCAGATGCTTACCCTTTTCCACATATCACCATTTTATCCTTTATCTTTGGTCATTTAGCACTCTTGGGGAACTCTCTAGTTTATCTATTGAGACAGTATAGTGCGAAATTGCTGGATGTGAAGGGAATTTTTCTCATGACCTTTGCCCTAAATGCCTTGATTTTTGTGGTCAATTTGGTAACAGGTGGGGATTACGGATTCTTGACAAAACCGCCATTGGTTGGGGATCATGGTCTAGTAGCTAATTATTTACTTGTTTCAATTGTGCTGGTAGCTACTATCAGTTTGACTAAGAAAATCTTAGAATTCTTTTTAGCTCAAGAAGCAGAAAAAATGATTGCAAAGAAAGCTTAACACAGAGCTTTCTTTTTTTGTCTTAGAGAGTTTTTACAAGCAGCTTATAAAATAAGAATTTCTGAACATAGAAACTCAAAAATTGGCTGGGAAATTTAGGAAAAAAGCAAGCATGATTAAATTTTTTGTGTTATAATATTCTGTGAATAGCTATGCCTAAGTTTAGCTATGGAATAATACGAAGTGCGAAACTTGGAAGATAGAGAGGATGCGATGTAATGGCTAGAGAAGGCTTTTTTACAGGTCTAGATATTGGAACAAGCTCTGTCAAGGTGCTTGTAGCCGAGCAGAGAAATGGTGAATTAAATGTAATTGGCGTGAGTAATGCCAAAAGTAAAGGTGTAAAGGATGGAATTATTGTTGATATTGATGCAGCAGCAACTGCTATCAAGTCAGCCATTTCCCAAGCAGAAGAAAAGTCAGGCATTTCGATTAAATCAGTGAATGTCGGCTTGCCTGGTAATCTTTTGCAGGTAGAACCAACTCAAGGGATGATTCCAGTAACATCTGATACCAAGGAAATTACGGATCAAGATGTTGAAAATGTTGTTAAATCAGCTTTGACAAAGAGTATGACACCTGACCGTGAAGTCATTACCTTTATTCCTGAAGAATTTATTGTGGATGGTTTCCAAGGGATTCGTGACCCACGTGGCATGATGGGGGTTCGTCTTGAAATGCGTGGTTTGCTTTATACAGGTCCTCGCACTATTTTACATAACCTACGTAAGACAGTAGAACGTGTCGGACTACAGGTTGAAAATGTTATTATTTCACCACTAGCAATGGTTCAATCAGTTTTGAACGAAGGTGAACGTGAATTTGGTGCTACAGTGATTGATATGGGAGCAGGTCAAACGACTGTCGCTACAATCCGTAACCAAGAACTTCAGTTCACACATATTCTCCAAGAAGGTGGAGATTATGTAACTAAAGATATCTCCAAGGTTTTGAAAACCTCTCGCAAATTAGCGGAAGGCTTGAAACTGAATTACGGGGAAGCCTATCCGCCTCTTGCAAGCAAAGAAACCTTCCAAGTAGAAGTTATTGGAGAAGTAGAAGCAGTTGAAGTGACGGAAGCCTACTTGTCAGAAATTATTTCTGCACGAATTAAGCACATCCTTGAGCAAATCAAGCAAGAATTAGATAGAAGACGTCTATTGGAGCTCCCTGGTGGTATTGTCTTAATCGGTGGGAATGCCATTTTACCAGGTATGGTTGAACTTGCTCAGGAAGTCTTTGGCGTCCGTGTCAAGCTTTATGTTCCAAATCAAGTTGGTATCCGTAATCCAGCCTTTGCGCATGTGATTAGTTTATCAGAATTTGCGGGTCAATTAACAGAAGTGAATCTTTTGGCTCAGAGAGCGATAAAAGGTGAGAATGACTTAAGCCATCAGCCAATTAGTTTTGGTGGGATGCTGCAAAAAACAGCTCAGTTTGTACAATCAACGCCTGTTCAACCAGCTCCTGCTCCAGAAGTAGAGCCGGTGGCTCCTACAGAACCAATGGCGGATTTCCAACAAGCTTCACAAAATAAGCCGAAATTAGCAGATCGTTTCCGTGGCTTGATCGGAAGCATGTTTGACGAATAAAGAGGAAAAATAAATTATGACATTTTCATTTGATACAGCTGCTGCTCAAGGTGCAGTGATTAAGGTAATTGGTGTCGGTGGAGGTGGTGGCAATGCCATCAACCGTATGGTCGACGAAGGTGTTACAGGCGTAGAATTTATCGCAGCAAACACAGATGTACAAGCATTGAGTAGTACAAAAGCTGAGACTGTTATTCAGTTGGGGCCTAAATTGACTCGTGGTTTGGGTGCAGGAGGTCAACCTGAGGTTGGTCGTAAAGCTGCTGAAGAAAGCGAAGAAACACTGACGGAAGCTATCAGTGGTGCAGATATGGTCTTCATCACTGCTGGTATGGGAGGAGGTTCTGGAACTGGAGCTGCTCCTGTTATTGCTCGTATCGCTAAAGATTTAGGTGCTCTTACAGTTGGTGTTGTAACACGTCCGTTTGGTTTTGAAGGAAGCAAACGTGGACAATTTGCTGTAGAAGGAATCAACCAACTTCGTGAGCATGTAGACACTCTATTGATTATTTCAAACAACAACTTGCTTGAAATTGTTGATAAGAAAACTCCTCTTCTTGAAGCACTTAGCGAAGCGGATAACGTACTTCGTCAAGGTGTTCAAGGGATTACCGATTTGATTACCAATCCAGGATTGATTAACCTTGACTTTGCCGATGTGAAAACAGTTATGGCAAATAAAGGGAATGCTCTCATGGGTATTGGTATCGGTAGTGGAGAAGAACGTGTGGTAGAAGCGGCGCGTAAGGCAATTTACTCTCCACTTCTTGAAACAACAATTGATGGAGCAGAAGATGTGATTGTCAACGTAACTGGTGGTCTCGATTTAACCTTGATTGAAGCTGAGGAGGCTTCACAAATTGTGAACCAGGCAGCAGGTCAAGGAGTGAACATCTGGCTCGGTACTTCAATTGATGAAAGTATGCGTGATGAAATTCGTGTAACAGTTGTCGCAACGGGTGTTCGTCAAGACCGCGTAGAGAAGGCTGTTGCTCCACAAGCTAGACCGACTACTAACTACCGTGAGACAGTGAAACCAGCTCATTCACATGGCTTTGATCGTCATTTTGATATGGCAGAAACAGCTGAATTGCCAAAACAAAATCCACGTCGTTTGGAACCAACTCAGGCATCTGCTTTTGGTGATTGGGATCTTCGCCGTGAATCGATTGTTCGTACAACAGATTCAGTCGTTTCTCCAGTTGAACGCTTTGAAGCCCCAACATCACAAGATGAAGATGAATTGGATACACCTCCATTTTTCAAAAATCGTTAAGTAAATGAATGTAAAAGAAAATACAGAACTTGTTTTTCGAGAAGTCGCAGAGGCTAGTCTGAGTGCTCATCGAGAGAGTGGTTCAGTCTCTGTCATTGCAGTTACCAAGTATGTAGATGTACCGACAGCGGAAGCCTTGCTTCCGCTAGGTGTTCATCATATCGGTGAAAATCGTGTCGATAAGTTTCTGGAAAAATATGAAGCTCTAAAAGATCGAGATGTGACTTGGCATTTGATTGGTACCTTGCAAAGACGTAAGGTGAAAGATGTCATTCAATACGTTGATTATTTCCATGCCTTGGATTCAGTAAAGCTAGCAGGGGAAATTCAAAAAAGAAGTGACCGAGTCATCAAGTGTTTCCTTCAAGTAAATATTTCTAAAGAAGAAAGCAAACACGGTTTTTCGAGAGAGGAACTGCTGGAAATCTTGCCAGAGTTAGCCAGACTAGATAAGATTGAATATGTCGGTTTAATGACGATGGCACCTTTTGAGGCTAGCAGTGAGCAGTTGAAAGAGATTTTCAAGGCGGCCCAAGATTTACAAAGAGAAATTCAAGAGAAACAAATTCCAAATATGCCTATGACCGAGTTAAGTATGGGAATGAGTCGTGATTATAAAGAAGCGATTCAATTCGGTTCCACCTTTGTTCGTATAGGCACATCATTTTTTAAGTAGGAGAGAACCATGTCTTTAAAAGATAGATTCGATAGATTTATAGATTATTTTACGGAGGATGAGGATTCAAGTCTCCCTTATGAAAAAAGAGATGAGCCTGTGTTTACTCCAGTAAATTCTTCACAGGAACCGGCTCTCCCAATGAATCACCCTTCACAGTCGGCTGGAACAAAGGAGAACAATATCACCAGACTTCATGCAAGACAACAGGAATTGGCAAATCAGAGTCAGCGTGCAACGGATAAGGTCATTATAGATGTTCGTTATCCTAGAAAATATGAAGATGCAACAGAAATTGTTGATTTATTGGCAGGAAACGAAAGTATCTTGATTGATTTTCAATATATGACTGAAGTGCAGGCTCGTCGTTGTTTGGATTACCTGGATGGGGCTTGCCATGTTCTAGCTGGAAGTCTGAAAAAAGTAGCTTCTACCATGTATCTGTTGACACCAGTGAATGTTATTGTGAATGTAGAAGATATTCGTTTGCCAGATGAAGATCAACAGGGTGAGTTTGATTTTGATATGAGACGAAATAGAGTACGATAATGATTTTTTTAATTCGTATGATTTATAATGCAGTGGATATTTACTCCCTGATTTTGGTAGCCTTTGCTGTCATGTCTTGGTTTCCAGGCGCCTACGAATCCAGTTTGGGTCGTTGGATTGTAGCGTTGGTAAAACCAGTGCTTGCTCCCTTGCAACGCCTGCCTTTACAGATAGCGGGCCTTGATTTATCTGTTTGGGTTGCGATTGTTTTGGTTCGATTTTTAGGAGAAAACCTAGTCCGTTTTCTGGCGATGATAGGATGAATAAAGGGATTTATCAGCATTTCTCCATAGAAGATCGTCCCTTTCTTGACAAGGGAATGGAATGGATAAAGAAGGTAGAAGATAGCTATGCTCCTTTTTTAACTCCTTTTATCAATCCTCATCAGGAGAAACTATTAAAGATTTTGGCCAAAACCTATGGTCTTGCTTGTAGCAGTAGTGGGGAATTTGTCTCGAGTGAGTATGTTCGAGTTTTATTATACCCAGATTATTTCCAACCAGAGTTTTCAGATTTTGAAATATCTCTTCAGGAAATTGTGTATTCCAATAAATTTGAACATTTAACGCATGCTAAGATTTTAGGGACAGTCATCAATCAATTAGGGATTGAACGGAAACTTTTTGGAGATATCCTAGTAGATGAAGAACGGGCGCAGATTATGATTAATCAGCAGTTTCTTCTTCTCTTTCAAGATGGATTAAAGAAAATTGGCCGTATACCTGTTTCGCTGGAGGAACGTCCTTTCGCCGAGAAAATAGATAAGCTAGAACAGTATCGAGAACTGGATTTATCTGTGTCTAGTTTTCGATTAGATGTTCTTTTATCAAATGTTTTGAAACTATCTAGGAATCAAGCAAACCAGTTGATTGAAAAGAAACTTGTCCAAGTAAATTATCATGTGGTAGACAAATCAGATTACACTGTTCAAGTTGGAGATTTGATTAGTGTGAGAAAATTTGGTCGCTTGAGATTACTTCAAGATAAGGGACAAACGAAAAAAGAGAAGAAAAAAATAACCGTCCAGTTATTATTAAGTAAGTGAGGAATAGAATGCCAATTACATCATTAGAAATAAAGGACAAGACCTTTGGAACTCGATTCAGAGGCTTTGATCCAGAAGAAGTCGATGAATTTTTAGATATTGTGGTTCGTGATTACGAAGATCTTGTTCGTGCGAATCATGATAAAGATTTGCGTATTAAGAGTTTAGAAGAGCGTTTGTCTTACTTTGACGAAATGAAAGATTCATTGAGCCAGTCTGTATTGATTGCCCAAGACACAGCTGAGCGAGTGAAACAAGCAGCACATGAACGTTCAAACAATATCATTCATCAAGCAGAGCAGGATGCGCAACGCTTGTTGGAAGAAGCTAAATATAAGGCAAACGAGATTCTTCGTCAAGCAACAGACAATGCTAAGAAAGTTGCTGTTGAAACCGAAGAGTTGAAGAACAAGAGCCGTGTCTTCCACCAACGTCTCAAATCTACAATTGAGAGTCAGTTGGCTATTGTTGAATCTTCAGACTGGGAAGATATTCTTCGCCCAACAGCTACTTATCTTCAAACCAGTGATGAAGCCTTTAAAGAAGTGGTTAGCGAGGTACTTGGAGAACCGATTCCAGCTCCAATTGAGGAAGAACCAATTGATATGACACGTCAGTTCTCTCAAGCAGAAATGGCAGAGTTACAGGCTCGTATTGAAGCAGCCAATAAAGAATTGGCTGAATTTGAAGCTCAGACTAAACAGGAAGTGGAAGCTCCAACTCCTGTAGTGGGTCCTCAAATGGAAGAAGAACCTGCTCATCCAGTTGGTCCAATGTATGAAGAGCCAGAAGTAGCTCCAGTACATCCTTCGGCTCCAACACCAGCTACAGAAACATTTGATTCAGCACCAGGATTTGAAGCACCGCAAGAATCCGTTACAATTTTATAAGAAATATTCTGAGAACAATATCTTATCCTTATATTTCCAGCGAGCAGGAGATGGTGTGAGTCCTGTAATCCCTATTGATAAGATTATCCTCTCAAAAACTCAAGTCTGAAGTTAGTAGGATTTGACGTTCCCCACGTTACGGGATAAGAGGGAGAAAGACTAAATCTTTTTCCGAATAAAGGTGGTACCACGATTTTCGTCCTTTTTGGCAGTCGTGGTTTTTAATTTGTGATTATTTATAAAGGAGATACCATGAAACTCAAAGATACCCTTAATCTTGGGAAAACAGCTTTCCCAATGCGTGCAGGCCTTCCTACCAAAGAGCCAGTTTGGCAAAAGGAATGGGAAGATGCAAAACTTTACCAACGTCGTCAAGAATTGAACCAAGGAAAACCTCATTTCACCTTGCATGATGGCCCTCCATACGCGAACGGAAATATCCACGTTGGACACGCTATGAACAAGATTTCAAAAGATATCATTGTTCGCTCAAAATCTATGTCAGGTTTTTACGCACCATTTATCCCAGGTTGGGATACTCATGGTCTGCCAATCGAGCAAGTTTTGGCAAAACAAGGTGTCAAACGTAAAGAAATGGACTTGGTTGAGTACTTGAAACTTTGCCGTGAATACGCTCTTTCTCAAGTAGATAAACAACGTGAAGACTTTAAACGTTTGGGTGTTTCTGGTGACTGGGAAAATCCATATGTGACTTTGACTCCTGATTATGAAGCAGCTCAAATCCGTGTATTTGGTGAGATGGCTAATAAAGGCTATATCTACCGTGGTGCAAAACCAGTTTACTGGTCATGGTCATCTGAGTCAGCCCTTGCCGAAGCGGAAATTGAATACCATGATTTGGTTTCAACTTCCCTTTACTATGCCAATAAGGTAAAAGATGGCAAAGGTGTTCTAGATACAGAGACTTATATCGTAGTCTGGACAACAACTCCATTTACTATCACAGCTTCTCGTGGTTTGACTGTTGGTGCAGATATTGATTACGTTTTGGTTCAACCTGCTGGTGAAACTCGTAAGTTTGTCGTTGCTGCAGAATTATTGACTAGCTTGTCTGAAAAATTTGGCTGGGTTGATGTTCAAGTCTTGGCAACTTACCGTGGTCAAGAACTCAACCACATCGTAACAGAACACCCATGGGATACAGATGTAGATGAATTGGTGATCCTTGGTGACCACGTTACCACTGACTCTGGTACAGGTATTGTCCATACAGCCCCTGGTTTTGGTGAGGACGACTACAATGTTGGTATTGCTAATGATCTTGAAGTCGCAGTGACTGTTGACGAACGCGGTATCATGATGAAGAATGCTGGTCCTGAGTTTGAAGGTCAATTCTATGACAAGGTGGTTCCAACAGTTATTGAAAAACTCGGCAGCCTCCTTCTTGCCCAAGAAGAAATCTCTCACTCATACCCATTTGACTGGCGTACTAAGAAACCAATCATCTGGCGCGCAGTACCACAATGGTTTGCCTCAGTTTCTAAATTCCGCCAAGAAATCTTGGACGAAATTGAAAAAGTGAAATTCCACTCAGAATGGGGTAAAGTCCGTCTTTACAATATGATTCGTGACCGTGGCGACTGGGTTATCTCTCGTCAACGTGCTTGGGGTGTTCCACTTCCTATCTTCTACGCAGAAGACGGCACAGCGATCATGACTGCTGAAACGATTGAACATGTGGCTCAACTCTTTGAGGAACATGGTTCAAGTATTTGGTGGGAACGTGATGCTAAGGACCTCTTGCCAGAAGGATTTACTCATCCAGGTTCACCAAATGGCGAGTTCAAAAAAGAAACAGATATCATGGACGTTTGGTTTGACTCAGGTTCATCATGGAATGGAGTTGTGGTAAACCGTCCTGAGTTGACTTACCCAGCAGACCTTTACCTAGAAGGTTCTGACCAATACCGTGGTTGGTTCAACTCATCACTCATCACATCTGTTGCCAACCATGGCGTAGCACCTTACAAGCAAATCTTGTCACAAGGTTTTGCCCTTGACGGTAAAGGTGAGAAGATGTCTAAATCTCTTGGAAATACCATTGCTCCAAGTGATGTTGAAAAACAATTTGGTGCTGAAATCTTGCGTCTCTGGGTAACAAGTGTGGATTCAAGCAACGACGTGCGTATCTCTATGGATATCTTGAGCCAAGTCTCTGAAACTTACCGTAAGATTCGTAACACCCTTCGTTTCTTGATTGCCAATACATCTGACTTTAACCCAGCTCAAGACGCAGTAGCATACGAAGAGCTTCGCTCAGTTGATAAGTACATGATGATTCGCTTTAACCAGCTTGTCAAGACCATTCGTGATGCCTATGCGGACTTTGAATTCTTGACAATCTATAAGGCCTTGGTGAACTTTATCAACGTTGACTTGTCAGCATTCTACCTTGATTTTGCCAAAGATGTTGTTTACATCGAAGGTGCCAAATCACTGGAACGCCGTCAAATGCAGACTGTCTTCTATGACATTCTTGTCAAAATCACCAAACTCTTGACACCAATCCTTCCTCACACAGCGGAAGAAATCTGGTCATATCTTGAGTTTGAAGCTGAAGACTTCGTTCAATTGTCAGAATTGCCAGAAGCGGAAACTTTTGCTAACCAAGAAGAAATCTTGGATACATGGGCAGCCTTTATGGACTTCCGTGGACAAGCTCAAAAAGCCTTGGAAGAAGCGCGTAATGCAAAAGTTATCGGGAAATCACTTGAAGCTCACTTGATTGTTTATCCAAACGAAGTAGTGAAAACTTTACTCGAAGCAGTAAACAGCAATGTAGCTCAACTTTTAATCGTGTCTGAATTGACCATCGCAGAGGGACCAGCTCCAGAAACTGCTGTTAGCTTCGAAGATGTAGCCTTCACAGTTGAACGCGCTGCAGGCCAAGTATGTGACCGTTGCCGTCGTATCGACCCAACGACAGCAGAACGCAGCTACCAGGCAGTCATCTGTGACCACTGTGCAAGCATCGTAGAAGAAAACTTCGCGGACGCAGTCGCAGAAGGATTTGAAGAGAAGTAAGGTTGTTGTATGATACTAAGAAGGAAAAGGATTGCCAAACAGTCCTTTCCTTTTTGGTTTTGACTAGCTTTTTTGTGAAAAATTGTGTAGAATAGAATAGATAAACGAGGGGAAACCTCGGAAAATTTGAAGGAGAATCCATCTAATGGTAAAATTGGTTTTTGCTCGCCACGGTGAGTCTGAATGGAACAAAGCTAACCTTTTCACTGGTTGGGCTGATGTTGATTTGTCTGAAAAAGGTACACAACAAGCGATTGACGCTGGTAAATTGATCAAAGAAGCTGGTATCGAATTTGACCAAGCTTACACTTCAGTATTGAAACGTGCTATCAAAACAACGAACTTGGCTCTTGAAGCTTCTGACC
This sequence comes from Streptococcus sp. 339, assembly GCF_013277285.1. NCBI lineage: Bacteria > Bacillati > Bacillota > Bacilli > Lactobacillales > Streptococcaceae > Streptococcus > Streptococcus sp. 339. The sequence goes on from NZ_VMMR01000011.1 coordinate 39,601, forward strand.
AATTGTGGGTTCCAGTTGAAAAATCATGGCGCCTGAACGAACGTCACTACGGTGGTTTGACTGGTAAAAACAAAGCTGAAGCTGCTGAGCAATTTGGTGATGAGCAAGTTCACATCTGGCGTCGTTCATACGATGTATTGCCTCCAAATATGGACCGTGATGATGAGCACTCAGCTCACACAGACCGTCGTTATGCTTCACTTGACGACTCAGTAATCCCAGATGCTGAAAACTTGAAAGTGACTTTGGAACGTGCTCTTCCATTCTGGGAAGATAAAATCGCTCCAGCTCTTAAAGATGGTAAAAACGTATTCGTAGGAGCTCACGGTAACTCAATCCGTGCCCTTGTAAAACACATCAAAGGTTTGTCAGATGACGAGATCATGGACGTGGAAATCCCTAACTTCCCACCATTGGTATTCGAATTCGACGAAAAATTGAACGTTGTTTCTGAATACTACCTTGGAAAATAAAAAATGTAAGTCTAGAATTGATTTCTAGGCTTTTTGTTTTTGTTCCCAGTTTCCAATGGCTTGAAAAAGCGATATAATGATAGTAGGAAGTAATTTGTTTAAGAGAGGGTGGCACTGATGGCTTATATTGAGATGAAACACTGTTACAAGCGTTATCAGGTTGGGGACACGGAGATTGTGGCCAATCGCGATGTGAATTTTGAAATTGAAAAGGGTGAATTGGTTATTATTCTAGGTGCATCTGGTGCAGGCAAGTCAACGGTTCTTAACCTTCTTGGGGGAATGGATACCAATGATGAGGGGGAAATCTGGATTGATGGTGCCAATATTGCCGACTACAATTCCCACCAGAGAACTAATTACCGTAGAAATGATGTCGGTTTTGTTTTTCAGTTTTATAATCTAGTGTCCAATCTGACAGCTAAGGAAAATGTGGAATTGGCCTCAGAAATTGTGACAGATGCCTTGGATCCTGAACAGGTCTTGACAGATGTAGGTCTGGCTCATCGTCTCAATAACTTTCCAGCCCAGCTTTCTGGAGGGGAGCAACAGCGAGTCTCCATTGCACGCGCGGTAGCCAAAAATCCTAAAATTCTCCTTTGTGACGAACCAACAGGCGCCTTGGATTATCAGACGGGCAAGCAAGTCTTGAAGATTCTCCAAGACATGTCTCGTCAAAAGGGGGCGACGGTGATTATCGTGACTCACAATGGAGCTTTGGCGCCCATTGCTGATCGCGTGATTCATATGCACGATGCCAGTGTCAAGGATGTGGTGCTCAACCAGCATCCTCAGGATATCGACAGTTTGGAGTACTAGCATGATTAATCGAAAAACCTATTGGAAGGACTTAATTCAGTCCTTTACAGGCTCCAAGGGGCGTTTTTTATCCATCTTGACCTTGATGATGTTGGGGTCTCTAGCCCTAGTAGGTCTCAAAGTGACTAGCCCCAACATGGAGGCGACAGCTAATACTTATTTAACAACTGCTCAAACCTTGGATTTGGCAGTTATGTCTAATTATGGTTTGGATCAAACAGATCAAGAAGAACTAGAACAGATAGAGGGCGCAGAGGTCGAGTTTGGCTATTTGACAGATGTGGCTATGGATAATGGGCAGGATGCCATTCGGCTGTATTCCAAACCAGAGCGAATTTCAACCTTTCAGCTAAGAGAAGGACGACTTCCTCAGTCAGACAAGGAAATCGCTTTGGCCAGTCATCTGCAGAGTCAATATAGTGTGGGCCAGGAGATTAGTTTTAAAGAAAAAGAAGAGGGTCATTCCTCTTTAAAAGACCATACTTATACCATTACTGGTTTTGTGGATTCAGCTGAAATCCTCTCCCAGCGAGATATGGGCTACGCAGGAAGTGGAAGTGGGACTCTGACAGCCTATGGGGTGATTTTACCTAGTCAGTTTGATCAGAAAGTCTACAATATAGCTCGTTTGAAATATCAAGATTTAGCAGGTTTAAATGCCTTTTCAGCAGCTTATGAAGAAAAATCCAAACAGCATCAGGAAGATCTAGAACAAGCTTTGTCAGATAATGGCAAGGCACGTCTGCAACTCTTGAAAAAAGAAGGCCAAGAGTCTCTAGACAAAGGTCAAGAGACCCTTGACAAGGTTGAGACTAATTTGCAAGAAGGCAAGCGTCGTTTAGCAACTGCTCAAGCTCGTATACAGGCTCAGGAAAGTCAACTAGCCTTGCTCCCTCAAGCCCATAGAGAGCAGGCCAGTGCTCAACTTACCCAAGCCAAGCAGGAATTGAGCAAGGAAGAGGACAAACTAAAGCAGGCTGAACAAAATCTAGCCAAAGAAAAGGAAAAATTAGAAAAACATCAGAAAGTCTTGGATGATTTGGCTGAGCCCAAGTATCAGGTCTATAATCGTCAGACCATGCCTGGCGGTCAGGGCTACCTCATGTACAGCAATGCTACAGCCAGTATTCGGGCAGTGGGCAATATCTTTCCTGTGGTGCTTTATGCCGTAGCAGCTATGGTGACCTTTACAACCATGACTCGTTTTGTGGATGAAGAGCGAACTCATGCAGGGATTTTTAAGGCCTTGGGCTATCGTAGCAAGGATATTATCGCCAAGTTTCTCCTCTACGGTCTAGTAGCTGGGACTGTCGGAACAGCTCTAGGTAGTATACTTGGACATTATTTACTAGCCAGTGTGATTTCAAGTGTCATTACAAAAGGAATGGTAGTGGGAGAAACCCAGATTCAGTTCTATTGGACCTATAGCTTACTGGCTCTTGGTTTGAGTTGGTTAGCTAGTGTTCTACCAGCCTATCTGGTGGCTCGGAAGGAACTGCACGATGAAGCAGCCCAGCTTTTACTGCCTAAACCACCTGTTAAGGGAGCTAAAATCTTACTGGAGCGCATCGGTTTTATCTGGCGTCGTCTCAGTTTTACCCATAAGGTAACAGCTCGCAATATTTTTCGTTATAAGCAACGGATGTTGATGACAATCTTTGGTGTGGCAGGTTCAGTCGCTCTGCTTTTTGCAGGTTTGGGAATCCAATCCTCTGTAGCAGGAGTTCCGTCTAGACAGTTTCAACAAATCCAACAGTATCAGATGATTGTCTCTGAAAATCCTAGTGCGACCAATCAGGACAAGGCAAATCTAGAAGAAGTGTTGAGAGGGCAGAACGTTCAAGCCTATCAGAAAATCTATTCTAAAACGCTAGACAAGGATTTCAAAGGTAAGGCTGGTCTTCAGACCATTACCCTTATGATGACAGAGAAGGAAGATTTGACACCCTTTATCCATCTACAAAATCATCAGCAGGAGCTGTCATTAAAAGATGGCGTCGTTATTACAGCTAAACTCGCCCAGCTGGCAGGTGTTAAGGTTGGACAGACTTTAGAAATTGAAGGTAAGGAGCTAAAGATCGCCGCTATTACTGAGAACTACGTTGGTCACTTTATTTATATGAGTCAGGCTAGCTATGAGCAAATTTACGGACAGCTACCCCAAGCCAACACTTATTTAGTCTCGTTAAGAGATACCAGTGCTACTAGTATCGAAAGACAGGCCGGCTTACTTATGAATCAGGCTGCGGTGTCTAGTGTCGTCCAAAATGCTTCAGCCATTCGACTCTTTGACTCTGTCGCTAGCTCACTCAATCAGACCATGACCATCTTGGTCATCGTATCGGTTCTATTGGCTATTGTTATCCTCTACAATCTGACCAATATCAATGTTGCTGAGAGAATCAGGGAACTCTCTACTATCAAGGTTCTCGGTTTTCATAATAATGAAGTTACCTTTTATATTTATCGTGAGACGATTGTGCTGTCTCTTGTGGGAATCGTACTTGGTCTGCTCTCAGGTTTTTATTTACACCAATTTTTGATTCAAATGATTTCGCCTGCGACTATTCTCTTTTATCCACAGGTAGGCTGGGAGGTCTATGTAATCCCAGTGGCAGCAGTAAGCATCATTTTGACCCTACTTGGTTTCTTTGTCAATCATCATCTGAGAAAGGTTGATATGCTTGAAGCCTTGAAATCTGTAGAGTAAGCTAGTTGTTTTGTAACCGCCCAATAACGAAGTATATTGAAAAATCTCCAGACTAGAGAACTCACGGATAGTTCCTAATCTGGAGATTTCTTATTTGCACTTTTCTTGTACAACTTTATTCCATGGTAAATAAGCCTCTAAAACCTCTTTGTTTACGAGAGTTTCCTCGTTTGGAAGACATTCTAGAAGATAGGATAGATATTTTTCACTATTTAGTTGATGACGTTT
>NZ_VMMR01000110.1:0-1509 GCF_013277285.1 Streptococcus sp. 339
AAAGTCCTAAAAATCAGAAAAACGCATAGTATCAGGTGTTGATGTACTGCACCCCAAAAGTTAGACAGAAAAAATCTAACTTTTGGGGTATTTTTATTATGAAATTAACTTATGATGATAAAGTTCAGATCTATGAACTTAGAAAACAAGGATATAGCTTAGAGAAGCTTTCAAATAAATTTGGGATAAACAATTCTAATATTAGGTACATGATTAAATTGATTGATCGTTACGGAATAGAGTTCGTCAAAAAAGGAAAAAATCGTTACTATTCTCCTGATTTAAAGCAAGAAATGATTAATAAAGTCATACATGAAGGCTGGACTAAAGATAGAGTTTCTCTTGAATACGGCCTCCCAAGTCGTACGATACTTCTTAATTGGCTAGCACAATACAGGAAAAACGGGTATACTATTGTTGAGAAAACAAGAGGGAGAGTACCTAAAATGGGACGTAAGCCAAAAACGAGACCTGAAGAGAGGACAGAATTAGAACGTCTTCAAGCAGAAAATGAGTACCTGAGAGCGGAGAATGCCATCCTAAAAAAGTTAAGAGAACTCCGATTGAAGGAGGAAAAAGAGAAAGAAGAAAGACAGAAATTGTTCAAGAATTAATGACTGAGTTTTCGTTAGATCTTCTTTTAAAAGCCATTAAACTAGCTCGTTCGACCTACTACTATCACTTGAAACAGCTAGATAAACTAGATAAGAATCAAGAGCTTAAAGCTGAAATTCAATCCATCTTTATCGAACACAAGGGAAATTATGCTTATCGTCGGATTTATTTAGAACTAAGAAATCGTGGTTATCTAGTAAATCATAAAAGAGTTCAAGGCTTGATGAAAGTACTCAATTTACAAGCTAAAATGCGACAGAAACGAAAATATTCTTCTCATAAAGGAGACGTTGGTAAGAAAGCAGAGAATCTCATTCAACGTCAATTTGAAGGCTCTAAAACAATGGAAAAGTGCTACACAGATGTGACAGAATTTGCCATTCCAGCAAGTACTCAAAAGCTTTACTTATCACCAGTTTTAGATGGCTTTAATAGTGAAATTATCGCCTATAATCTTTCAACTTCACCCAACTTAGAACAAGTACAAACAATGTTGGAACAGGCATTCAAAGAGAAGCGCTATGAGAATACGATTCTCCATAGTGACCAAGGCTGGCAATATCAACACGATTCTTATCATCGGTTCCTAGAGAGTAAGGGAATTCAAGCATCCATGTCACGCAAGGGCAACAGCCCAGACAACGGCATGATGGAATCTTTCTTTGGGATTCTGAAATCGGAAATGTTTTACGGTTATGAGAAGTCGTTTCAGTCGCTTAAGCAATTGGAACAAGCTATTGTAGACTATATTGATTACTACAACAATAAACGAATTAAGGTAAAATTAAAAGGACTTAGTCCTGTGCAGTACAGAACTAAATCCTTTGGATAAATTAATTGTCTAACTTTTGGGGTAAGAACAGAAAAGCTTTGGCCGAATGGGTTTTATTATGG
>NZ_VMMR01000111.1:0-4298 GCF_013277285.1 Streptococcus sp. 339
AAATCGGAAATGTTTTACGGTTATGAGAAGTCGTTTCAGTCGCTTAAGCAATTGGAACAAGCTATTGTAGACTATATTGATTACTACAACAATAAACGAATTAAGGTAAAACTAAAAGGACTTAGTCCTGTGCAGTACAGAACTAAATCCTTTGGATAAATTAATTGTCTAACTTTTGGGGGTCAGTACATATGCTACGGGAAAGTTATGCACTTAATTTGACAATTCAAGATGTAAAAATATATACTAATATTTGACAAGTTGTCCTAAAAATGTTGTTATGTTATGGATTGATCGAATCTAACTAAAGGATCCTATTCAATTACTAGAACTATCACATACTCAAGGTCAGCTCACAGATGAGCAACTATTTTGGTTACAATACCTACTAAATTTAAGTCAAACAAATAATTTAGTCAAAATTAAAAAAATAGAGGAACATAAATATGATTACAAAACGGAATGTAATAGTGTTCTACGATTTTTACTAGATAAAACTGTAAATTCTGAAGGAAGGATCACTTCTTCAACAGAATTTGGAAATTTCGTAAGTAATTTATCATTCCAACACGGAATAGCTGGACTACTGTTTCCTCTAAATAAATTGCCCCCCAGAACTGGATTCTAAAATACTCTCTATCATCAAGAAAGCAGTGACAATTAGAACGACACACACATATGAATATCAATACTCGCTGCTATTTGGTGATTCAGGCTATCTATGGTTACTCCTACATTTATTTTCTATCAGTAAAAATCAATACTATCTACAATTAGCAAACGTCACCGCTAAGAAATTAATAGAGAATTATGATACTCTAGAGGAAATAGACTTTGCATTGAGAAAATCTGGTGTCCTATTGTCATTAATAAAATACTATCAATTTACCAATGACAATACTCTTAAAATTTTCATCCACAATAGTATAGGGGAAATTTAGCATTATTTCCTACAAAGAGATACAGCCAAAGAAAGCATTTTAGACTATAGCTTTGCTCATGGATATTGTGGAATTGCATAGGCTTTATTTGCCTATTCTAAAGTCTTAGAACCTTCTATGTTCTATAATGATCTCCATACATTCCATACTGAATTAAAAAAATTATTAGAAAAAATTACTTCTAATACTAAAAATTTAGGAAATTTACAACTTTCTTGGTGCAAAGGAATTTCCGGAATAATCTTATATCTTTGTATGTACGATTGTGACGGAAACAAAGATATTATTAGTAAATATCAATAATTTGTTTTTAACCATCATCTAAAAATGATGACAGGATATTGCCACGGAATAACTAGCTTACTACAAACCACTGTCTACAATCAAAACAAATTACTGATGAAAAAAATCCAACAGGTAATTTTAGCATGTTCTGAACGAGATGATCACGATTTACTGATGTTTCAAGGAGATAGGAGTAAAGCAGATTTGTTTGAAGCATGGGGGTATATTGGTGTCTATTAAATAATAAATTCCCATTCGATGTGCAGAAATAAGGAGAAAAGTATGAAATTATTTTGGACAAACAACATATATAGACAGTTGCTGCTAAACAGCTGTTTTTCATCATTCGGCGACAGTATTTTCTACCTCGCCATTATCAATTATGTGGCTCAGTACAATTTCGCTCCGCTAGCGATTTTACTGATTTCCATTTCAGAGGTGGTTCCCCTACTATCGCAACTCTTTCTCGGAATTCTAGGAGATTTTCAAGAAAATAGAGTCAAACACGCACTCTGGATTGCCAAAATCAAAATCCTGCTCTACGCTATTTTGACAGTATTTCTCGTCTTGTCGCCCTTTTCATTAGTTTCAGTCATTATGATTGTCATCATCAACCTTATCTCTGACACCTTGAGCTACCTGTCTGCCTACATGATGAACGCCCTCTACATCAGTATAATTAAGGACGACCTGCATGATGCCATGGGGTTCAGGCAGTCTCTGATGAGGGTTGTCCGCATTGTCGCCAATCTAGCTGGTGCATTCCTTATCAATGTTATGAGTATTCAAACTATTTCCCTTATCAACACTCTGACTTTTGTCATTGCCTTTTGGGGCCTGTATGTTATTCGACATACCTTGTATGAGGTTGAAAAAAGGATTGAAATGTCACATACAGCACTGAGTTTTAAGAAATATTTTCAACATCTTAAACAGTCGCTGGCTGTGCTCCTGAGGTTAAAAGATACCGTCATACTACTGTTTCTGACGACCAGTATGATTGCCATCTTGGATGTGTCTCCTCGGTTGATTGCCCTCCGCTTCATCCAACAGACACTAGCACAACTGAGCATTGGGCAACTCCTCGCCCTGCTCTCCATCATCATTTCTTGTGGAGCTATCCTTGGCAATATGACCAGCAGTAATCTATTTAAAAATATCCGTTTCACGCACCTCTTGGTTTTCTGTGAGATTTCCCTATTGGCTCTAATAACTAGTATCCTTTGTCAAGCTTATATCGTAATTTTCATGACCAGTTTCATCAGTTCTACGATTATCGGCATTCTCAGCCCTCGCCTACAAGCAGCTGTCTTTGCCTATATCCCCAGTGACAAGATGGGGACGGTGGGCTCTGCTCTGAGCACAGTGGACATTCTCGCCCCGTCCCTGCTCTCCCTATTAGCCCTATCCATAGCATCGAGCGTTTCGGTGCAGTTAGCATTGATATTTTTGTATCTTATTTTGATTGCTCTTATCTTTTGTCAATGGTTAGTCAAGTTCAACACTCATAACTAACGAAAAAGCATGTGTAGATTTCACATGCTTTTAATCTCCCCAATCGTCAGGTCAAGTACAACAAAGTCACTTCTTTGATTAAGCGAGTGTTCTAATATAATTATAAGCTCCCTGTCATTACCGAACCCATTCGCCATTATAATTGACAGAATAGCCGTCTACGGTCGTATTCACTGCCAAAGCACCTGAGCTATAAGCATAATACCATTTGCCATTGACCTGGAACCAACCTGTCTTCATATCTCCATTACTTGCATTTAGGTAGTACCAAGTTGAACCATCCTTATACCAGCCAGTGGCCATTGCTCCTGATGAACGGAGGTAGTACCACTTGTTACCAAGGTATTGCCAGCCCGTTTTCATATCGCCGTTTGACTGGTCTAAATAATACCAAGTTAAGCCTTCCTGATACCAGCCAGTGGCCATTGCTCCTGATGAACGGAGGTAGTACCAGTTATTACCTAGATATTGCCATCCTATTTGCATGATGCCAGTTGCTGGATCTAGGTAGTACCATGGAGCCGCTTTAAGCTTCTCTTCATCATAGGTTAGAGGATAATCCTTGATCCAACCACGTGCTATCTCCCCAACAGGCAATCTGTTGATGCGAGAATCAAAGCCACCATCCTTCTGCAAATAATACCAGTCCCCATTATCATAAACCCAACCAGTTTTTAAGGTGTGATAACTACGCTGATCTTCAAAATAATAGACTCGTTTCTCTGCTGGGCTATCATATTGTTCCCCATGATGTTTGTTGGTATTTGTAGCAGTTTTTGCTTCTAACACTTGCTTGCCAACAAATTCTTGTAGTACCCCATCTTGACCAAAGTAAAACCAATCTGGTCTAAAAGCAATATCTTTCCTTAGAGAAGAACCAATCGTAACCCCTTCGTATGGAGCAGGTATATATTGCCAGCCGACAACCATCTCTCCAGATAAAGAATCAAAATAATAGTACTTACCATCAATCACTCGCCAGTCCGTTTCTTTGAGGTCCCCCTTCTTGTAGTAGGTTCTTCCGTTTTCTTGGACAAAATGCCATCCTTCAGAATCATCTGCAAATACTACATTTGTAGCTAGAAAACCAAAGAATATTGCTGCTAATCCAACTTGCATCATTTTTTTCAAAAGTTTCATGTATATACCCTCCAATATTAAATCCACTCACCAGATGAGGCGAAATTATAAATTTTACCATCGATAGTTTGGCTACCTGTAACCATTGCTCCAGAGGAATTGAGATAATACCAGTTTCCTCCTACTTTTATCCAACCTGTTTTCATGTCTCCATTAGTAGGATCTAGATAGTACCATGTTGAACCATCTTTATACCAACCAGTCTTCATATCACCATTGGTCTTATCTAAATAATACCATCTTCCTCGTACATATTTCCAACCTGTGGACATTGAACCAGAGGTTTCAAGATAATACCATTTGCCATTTATACTTTGCCAACCTGTTTGTTTATTACTATTCTTATAATAATACCAAGTATCACTAATCAACTTCCATCCATCAATAGAATGCCCTTTAATAACAGAGTAGATGAAA
>NZ_VMMR01000112.1:0-11188 GCF_013277285.1 Streptococcus sp. 339
GAAGTCGCCATAAGAAGGTCTTCTAGGCTTAGTTTAGGTTTTCGTCCCCCTTTTGCGTGTTTACCTTGATAAGCTGTTTTCAATACAGCTAACATCTCTTCAAAAGTGGTGCGCTGAACAGCAACAAGGAGCTTGAATCGTGCATCAGTTAGTTGTTTACTTGCTTCATAATTCATAGAACTACTATACCATGTTTTGTTTCGCAGGAAGTCTAATAAATAAAAACTCTTTAAAATTTTGTTGGGAAAATGGGAAAAGATATAAATGGAAACTTAGTATAACACTTGGAAAACTCTGTAAAAATAGTAAGTCAATTCATGCTTCGTTTTTTCTCTAGGGAAGTTGGGCGGCTATATTTCTATGACCATTTGTCGGAATAAACATCCCTGCCAAGGGTCTATAGAAAAACTTTTGTTATCAGATTTAGATGCCCAACTTGTCATTTATACTCTTTCATATAGGACTTTCTATAAGGATGGAAAAAAGAAGGGAAATTTGATAAGATAGGAATATGGATTTTGAAAAAATTGAACAAGCTTATACCTATTTACTAGAGAATGTCCAAGTCATCCAAAATGATTTGGCGACCAACTTTTATGACGCCTTGGTGGAGCAAAATAGCATCTATCTGGATGGCGAGACTGAGCTAAATCAGGTCAAGGAGAACAATCAGGCTCTTAAACGCTTAGCGCTTCTCAAAGAAGAATGGCTCAAGACCTACCAGTTTCTCTTGATGAAGGCTGGGCAGACAGAGCCCCTGCAGGCTAATCACCAGTTTACGCCAGATGCTATTGCCTTGCTTTTGGTATTTATTGTGGAAGAGTTGTTTACAGAGGAAGAAATCACTATCCTCGAAATGGGTTCTGGCATGGGAATTCTGGGCGCTACTTTCTTGACCTCGCTTGATAAAAAGGTGGATTACTTGGGAATGGAAGTGGATGATTTGCTGATTGATTTGGCAGCTAGCATGGCAGACGTGATCGGATTGCAGGCTGGCTTTGTCCAAGGAGATGCCGTTCGTCCACAAATGCTCAAAGAAAGCGATGTGGTCATCAGCGACTTGCCGGTCGGCTATTATCCTGATGATGCCGTTGCGTCGCGTCATCAAGTTGCTTCTAGCCAAGAATATACTTACGCCCATCACTTGCTCATGGAACAAGGGCTTAAGTATCTCAAGTTAGACGGATACGCTATTTTTCTAGCTCCGAGTGATTTGTTGACCAGCCCTCAAAGTGATTTGTTAAAAGGGTGGCTGAAAGAAGAGGCGAGTCTGGTTGCTATGATTAGTCTGCCTGAAAATCTCTTTGCCAATGTCAACCAATCTAAGGCTATTTTTATCTTACAGAAGAAAAATGAAATAGCAGTAGAGCCTTTTGTGTATCCACTTGCTAGCTTGCAAGATGCAAGCATTTTAATGAAATTCAAAGAAAATTTTCAAAATTGGAGCAAAGGTACTGAAATATAAAATAGATTTTGTTATAATAGTTGAAAACGCTTAAAAGAGGTAATTGATAATGACAAAAACAATCGCAATAAATGCAGGAAGTTCAAGTTTAAAATGGCAATTATACTTAATGCCAGAAGAAAAAGTATTGGCGAAAGGCTTGATTGAACGTATCGGTTTGAAAGATTCAATTTCAACTGTAAAATTTGATGGCCGTTCTGAACAACAAATTTTAGATATCGAAAATCACACACAAGCTGTTAAAATCTTATTGGATGACTTGATTCGTTTCGATATTATCAAGGCTTATGATGAGATTACAGGTGTTGGACACCGTGTTGTTGCGGGTGGAGAATATTTCAAAGAATCAACAGTTGTTGAGGGGGATGTTTTAGAAAAAGTTGAAGAGTTGAGTTTGTTGGCTCCTCTCCACAATCCAGCCAATGCAGCAGGTGTTCGTGCCTTCAAGGAATTGTTGCCAGACATTACCAGTGTAGTTGTTTTTGATACTTCCTTCCACGCAAGTATGCCAGAGAAAGCTTATCGCTACCCTCTACCAACAAAATATTACACAGAAAACAAGGTTCGTAAATACGGTGCTCATGGTACAAGTCACCAGTTTGTAGCAGGAGAAGCTGCAAAACTCTTGGGACGTCCATTAGAAGACTTGAAGTTGATTACCTGTCATATTGGTAACGGAGGCTCAATTACAGCTGTGAAAGCCGGCAAATCTGTTGACACTTCTATGGGCTTCACTCCTCTGGGTGGTATTATGATGGGAACGCGTACAGGGGACATTGATCCAGCTATCATTCCTTATTTAATGCAATATACAGAGGATTTTAATACACCAGAAGATATCAGTAGTGTTCTTAATCGTGAATCGGGTCTTTTGGGAGTTTCTGCTAATTCTAGCGATATGCGTGACATAGAAGCTGCTGTAGCAGAAGGGAATCACGACGCTAGCTTGGCTTATGAAATGTATGTTGACCGTATTCAAAAACATATCGGTCAGTACCTTGCAGTACTAAACGGAGCAGATGCCATTGTTTTCACAGCAGGTGTTGGTGAAAATGCAGAAAATTTCCGTCATGATGTAATCTCAGGAATTTCGTGGTTTGGTTGTGATGTTGATGATGAAAAGAATATCTTTGGTGTGACAGGAGACATCTCAACAGATGCAGCGAAGATCCGTGTCTTGGTTATTCCAACAGATGAAGAATTAGTCATTGCCCGTGATGTTGAACGCTTGAAAAAATAAGTGAAACTAAAAAAATATTCAATACAAGGAGTTGGGAAAGTTATTTTTCCAGCTTCTTTTTTTAAACTTAACTAGCTTTGAAAGGTAGAAGTCATAGATAGCGGTGGATGATTTTAAGAAGCGTTATAGTGGATTGAGATATAGTACATTGAGTCAAGAATAGGATACATCGGTTTCTGAAATATTGTTAAAAATGAGGATGAATTTCTCAATCAATTTGTTCATATTCTATTTCAACATACTATAAAATGTGAATAAATTAATTAGCTGATTTCAATGCATTTCTAAAAATGTATTAGAAGTCGTATTGTGCTGTTGTAATTTAAATTTGCTATAAAAGTGATAAAAGATAACTTATTTCTAATTTTCGCTTAGAATGACAGGTGTCATCGATTAATATTTTATATTATGTCAATTTTTGATTGTATCCGCTTACAATTTATGCTATAATAGTACAGTAATAAGTTATAAGAGCTGTTGTATCGTTCTTGGTTTATAGTTATGGAGGTAACATCATGGGTACTATTATGGAATTTGCAACAGAAAAACAGATTGAATCATTTCTTTCAACTTGTCATATCGAGGGACAAAGGAATTTTCTGATGGCTTTTAAGAAAAAGACATGGCTGAAATCCTTTATTGATTTTTTCATTATAGGAGGAGCCTACTATGTTCAGTCGAGTGTGAAGCCAAAGATTATGTCATTCACATCTAAGGGGATTTACTTGATGGACATTAGTGATGTAACTGAAAATCGGCCTAATCAAGTCATTGAAATGTCCTGGAGTCAAGTTGAAGATTTTAGTTATAACACCGTCTTGAACACAGTTAGAATTAAATGGCACTATCAAAGTGAACAGTACATCTTTTCAGTAGATGTAGGTAATATCAGTCAACATTTAGGACAGTATCAATTTAACAAACAACATTATGACTATTTAGCACAACACGATTTCTTTCAGAAAGAGTGAATGACATGAAAAAGATAATTACAAAATGTATTGTTATTGCTACGACTTTGCTTATTATGGTACCGAGTTTTATAGGGATTGCATATGCTAACGAAACAAAGGTTCCAAATACAACTGTAGAGTATATTGATGTTGCCGAAGTAGAGAAGGATTTGAAATTCTTGTTTACAGAAGCGACGAGTTATGAGAATGGCGTTCTTTATGTTAATAAAGAATTATTGACAGAACGCTATGGCACTTTAGCACCGTATATTGTAATGGGCATTGAACGTATTTATACAGAGCCTAATTTGGTTCAAAACTTGCAAGCTTCTTTACAAGATAGAGATTTTGTTTCATGTATGCGTGATGAGTTGATTGGTATGATTCCAGGTATGGAACTTGTTGATTTAATGAGAGGGGACATTATCAGTTATATTCAAGGTAAAATGTGGGGCAAAGCTGCCTCATATATAGCAATGGAACTTGCTAAATTTGGCATGAAGAGTAACGTTGCAGGAATCGTTGCACAATTAGGAATCTCTGCTGGAAAATGTGCTATTTGGGGTTAGTTATGCTTAAATACTTGTAATTAAGAATGTTAAAATGATAATTCTGTCTTTAATGAATGTGATAAAGTGGTTGGAAAATAAATTTTCTAACCATTTTGTCGTTTTTAGTGTTTACAGGGAAAATGACTTCAAATTTTTTAAGTTTTAAGTATAGACTGTTACGGGAACGGTAGACATTGTGACAATAAGAAAGAGAATGAAAGCACGACGAAAAGGATTAAAAAATAAACAAGAGAATATTGGTAGAATTGTCCAAAACCTTGCTATGATTGGCTTTTTTGAAAAATATGGTATAATAGTAGTAATTTAATAGATGGAGTTGAGTTTTGAAGAAAAACTTTCGTGTAAAAAGAGAGAAAGATTTTAAGGCGATTTTCACGGAGGGGACAAGTTTTGCCAATCGCAAATTTGTCGTCTACCAACTAGAAAACCAGAAAAACCATTTTCGAGTAGGTCTATCAGTTAGCAAAAAACTGGGGAATGCGGTCACTAGAAATCAAATCAAGAGACGAATCCGACATATTATCCAGAATGCAAAAGGGAGTCTGGTAGAAGATGTCGACTTTGTTGTCATTGCTCGAAAAGGGGTTGAAACCTTGGGATACGCAGAGATGGAGAAAAATCTACTCCACGTATTAAAATTATCAAAGATTTACCAGGAAGGAAATGGGAGTGAAAAAGAAACTACAGTTGACTAGTTTGCTAGGACTGTCTCTATTGATCATGACAGCCTGTGCGACTAATGGGGTAACTAGCGATATTACAGCCGATTCGGCTGATTTTTGGAGTAAATTGGTTTACTTCTTTGCGGAAATCATTCGCTTTTTATCGTTTGATATTAGTATCGGAGTGGGGATTATTCTCTTTACGGTCTTGATTCGTACAGTCCTCTTGCCAGTCTTTCAGGTGCAAATGGTGGCTTCTAGGAAAATGCAGGAAGCTCAGCCACGCATTAAGGCGCTTCGAGAACAATATCCAGGTCGAGATATGGAAAGCAGAACCAAACTAGAGCAGGAAATGCGTAAAGTATTTAAAGAAATGGGTGTCAGACAGTCAGACTCTCTTTGGCCGATTTTGATTCAGATGCCGGTTATTTTGGCCCTGTTCCAAGCCTTATCAAGAGTTGACTTTTTAAAGACAGGTCATTTCTTATGGATTAACCTTGGTGGTGTAGATACAACCCTTGTTCTTCCGATTTTAGCAGCAGTATTCACCTTTTTAAGTACTTGGCTGTCTAATAAAGCCTTGTCTGAGCGTAATGGAGCTACGACAGCGATGATGTATGGGATTCCAGTCTTGATTTTTATCTTTGCAGTTTATGCGCCAGGTGGAGTCGCCCTATACTGGACAGTGTCCAATGCTTACCAAGTCTTGCAAACCTATTTCTTGAACAATCCATTCAAGATTATCGCAGAGCGCGAGGCTGTAGTACAGGCACAGAAAGATTTGGAAAATAGAAAAAGAAAAGCCAAGAAAAAGGCTCAGAAAACGAAATAATAAGGAGGAATCTGGTAATGGTAGTATTTACAGGTTCAACTGTTGAAGAAGCAATCCAAAAAGGATTGAAAGAATTAGATATTCCAAGGAAGAAGGCACATATTAAAGTCATTTCTAGGGAGAAAAAAGGCTTTCTTGGTTTATTTGGTAAAAAACCAGCCCAAGTGCATATTGAAGCGATTAGTGAAACGACTGTTGTCAAAGCAAATCAACAAGCTGTAAAGGGAGTTCCAAAACAAATCAATGATTTGAATGAGCCTGTTAAAACAGTTAGTGAAGCGACCGTTGATTTGGGTCATGTTGTAGAGGCAATTAAAAAGATTGAGGAAGAAGGCCAAGGTATTTCTGATGAAGTCAAGGCTGAAATCTTAAAACATGAAAGACATGCCAGCACTATCTTAGAAGAAACTGGTCACATTGAGATTTTAAATGAACTTCAAATCGAGGAAGCGATGAGGGAAGAAACGGGCGCTGATGACCTTGAAACTGAGCAAGACCAGACTGAAAATCAAGACTTGACAGAGATGGGCTTGAAAGTTGAACCGAGCTTTGATATTGCCCAGGTGGCTACGGATGTGACTGCCTATGTTCAAGCGATTGTGGATGACATGGACGTTGAGGCGACGATTTCAAATGACTATAACCGTCGTAGCATCAATCTACAAATTAACACCAACGAACCAGGTCGTATTATCGGTTACCATGGTAAAGTCTTGAAGTCCTTGCAACTGTTGGCTCAAAATTATCTTTATAATAGCTATTCAAGAACCTTCTATATTACAATCAATGTCAATGATTATGTTGAACACCGTGCAGAAGTCTTGCAGACCTATGCGCAAAAATTGGCGACTCGTGTTTTAGAAGAAGGCCGCAGTCATCAAACAGATCCCATGTCAAATAGCGAACGCAAGATTATCCACCGTATTATTTCACGTATGGATGGCGTGACTAGTTACTCTGAGGGTGACGAGCCCAATCGCTATGTCGTTGTAGATACAGAATAAGTAAAATCAGGTTTATCCTGATTTTTTGCTAGCTAGAGGAGATGAAACGGATGCTGAATAAGATAAGAGATTATTTAGACTTTGCTGGTTTGCAGTACCGTAATCCTGATAAAGCGGGAGCAGAGCGAGAGAAGATGCTGGAATTGCGCTATAAAGGCCAAGAGGCACGAAAGGCTTTTACAGAACTGGCCAAAGCCTTTCAAGCAAGCCATCCAGAATGGCAACTCCAACAGACTAGTCAGTGGATGAATCAGGCCCAGCGTTTGAGACCACATTTTTGGGTTTATCTACAGAGAGACGGACAAGTGACAGAACCTATGATGGCCTTACGTTTGTATGGGACATCTACTGACTTTGGAATTTCTTTGGAAGTCAGTTTCATCGAGCGTAAGAAGGATGAGCAAACACTGGGCAAGCAGGCCAAAGTTTTAGACATTCCAACCGTTAAAGGGATTTATTATCTAGCCTACTCTGATGGTCAAAGTCAACGGTGGGAGGCGAACGAAGAAAATCGTCGCACTTTAGTCGAGAAGATAGGCAGCCAAGAAGTCCGTAAAGTTTTAGTGAAGGCAGATGTTTCTTTTATAGAAAATCAATCATTAGAAGTGATTTTAGAAAAATTAGAAGAAGCTTATGAACGCTTGCTTCCCTATTATCAGGCGACAAGAGAGTAGAAAATAGATGACTTATCTAGTGTCGAATTGTTTGATTGCTATTCTATGTATTTTTTCATATAATAGTAAAATAGAATGTGTGATTCAATAATCACCTCAAATAGAAAGGAAATTCTATGTCAAATCTATCTGTTAATGCAATTCGTTTCCTAGGTATTGACGCCATCAATAAAGCCAACTCAGGTCACCCAGGTGTGGTTATGGGAGCGGCTCCGATGGCTTACAGCCTCTTTACAAAACAACTTCGTATCAATCCAGCTCAACCAAACTGGATTAACCGCGACCGCTTTATTCTTTCAGCTGGTCATGGTTCAATGCTTCTTTATGCCCTTCTTCACCTTTCTGGTTTTGAAGATGTTAGTATGGATGAAATCAAGAGCTTCCGTCAATGGGGTTCAAAAACACCAGGTCACCCAGAATTTGGCCATACAGCAGGGATTGATGCTACGACAGGTCCTCTAGGTCAAGGGATTTCAACTGCCACTGGTTTTGCCCAAGCAGAACGTTTCTTGGCAGCCAAATATAACCGCGAAGGCTACAATATCTTTGACCACTATACTTACGTTATCTGTGGAGACGGAGACTTGATGGAAGGTGTCTCAAGCGAGGCGGCTTCATACGCAGGTCTGCAAAAACTAGACAAGTTGGTAGTTCTTTATGATTCAAATGACATCAACTTAGATGGTGAGACAAAAGATTCCTTTACAGAAAGTGTTCGTGACCGTTATAATGCCTACGGTTGGCATACTGCCTTGGTTGAAGATGGAACAGATTTAGAAGCAATCCATGCTGCTATCGAAACAGCTAAAGCTTCAGGCAAACCATCTTTGATTGAAGTGAAGACTGTTATTGGATACGGTTCTCCAAACAAACAAGGAACGAATGCTGTACACGGCGCCCCTCTTGGAGCAGATGAAACTGCAGCAACTCGCCAAGCTCTCGGTTGGGACTATGAACCATTTGAAATTCCAGAACAAGTATATGCTGATTTCAAAGAACATGTTGCAGACCGTGGCGCATCAGCTTATCAAGCTTGGACAAAATTAGTTGCTGACTATAAAGAATCGCATCCAGAATTGGCTGCAGAAGTAGAAGCTATCATCGACGGACGTGATCCAGTTGAAGTGACTCCAGCAGACTTCCCAGTCTTAGAAAATGGTTTCTCTCAAGCAACTCGTAACTCGAGTCAGGATGCCTTAAATGTTGTAGCTGCTAAATTGCCAACTTTCTTGGGTGGATCAGCTGACCTAGCTCACTCAAACATGACTTATATCAAGACTGACGGACTTCAAGACGATGCCAATCGCTTGAACCGTAACATTCAGTTTGGTGTTCGTGAATTTGCAATGGGAACAATCTTGAACGGGATGGCCCTTCATGGTGGACTTCGTGTATACGGTGGAACTTTCTTCGTCTTCTCTGACTATGTGAAGGCAGCTGTCCGCTTGTCAGCCTTGCAAGGACTTCCTGTGACTTATGTCTTTACCCACGATTCAATCGCAGTTGGTGAAGACGGACCAACGCACGAACCAGTTGAGCACTTAGCAGGTCTTCGTGCTATGCCAAATCTAAATGTTTTCCGTCCAGCAGATGCGCGTGAAACGCAAGCAGCTTGGTATCTTGCAGTGACAAGTGAAAAAACACCAACTGCCCTTGTCTTGACACGCCAAAACTTGACTGTCGAAGAAGGAACGGACTTCGACAAGGTTGCTAAAGGTGCCTATGTTGTCTATGAAAATGCAGCAGACTTTGATACCATCTTGATTGCGACAGGTTCAGAGGTTAATCTTGCTGTCTCAGCTGCCAAAGAATTGGCTAGTCAAGGCGAAAAAGTCCGCGTAGTCAGCATGCCATCTACAGATGTCTTTGATAAACAAGATGCAGCATACAAGGAAGAAATTCTTCCAAATGCAGTTCGCCGTCGTGTTGCAGTCGAAATGGGTGCAAGTCAAAACTGGTACAAATATGTTGGTCTCGATGGTGCTGTTCTTGGTATTGATACCTTCGGAGCCTCTGCACCAGCACCAAAAGTATTGGCAGAATATGGCTTTACAGTTGAAAATCTTGTAAAAGTCGTTCAAAACTTGAAATAATCCTAAAAATCAGGGCGCAAGCTCTGGTTTTTTCTTACTAGAAAAGTAAGGTACAATCTTGTAAAAGTAGCTGAAATTTGATATAGTAGTCCTATGTAAAAGACAAAGGAGAATATAATGGAATCACAATATACATTTTTAATCATTCTTGTGGCTATGTTGGGCTTGATGTTCTTTACGCAACGCTCTCAAAAGAAACAAGCACAAAAACGTATGGAAAGCTTGAATAAACTACAGAAAGGCTATGAGGTTATTACAATCGGTGGACTTTACGGAACAGTCGATGAAGTAGATACGGAGAAGGGAACAATTGTTCTTGATGTAGATGGAGTTTACTTGACTTTTGAACTAGCTGCTATCAAGACAGTATTACCGCTGAAAGAAACAGCTTCACTAGAAGGCGCAATTGAAAAATAAGACGGGATCACTAACTCCCGTTTTTCTATAAAAGAAAGGAAATGGGATGGAAAAACTAGTCTTTGTCTGTCTGGGAAATATTTGCCGTAGCCCTATGGCCGAGTTTGTTATGAAATCAATGACAGATAACTACGAAATCCAAAGTCGAGCAACTTCCTCTTGGGAACATGGCAATCCGATTCATAAGGGGACTCAGGGAATTTTTCAACAGTATGAGATTCCTTATGACAAGAACAAGACATCGCTTCAGATTAGCAAGGAAGATTTTGAAGCCTTTGATTATATTATCGGAATGGACGCTTCAAATATTTCTGACTTACGTCAGATGTGTCCAGCAGACTGTCAAGATAAGATTTACTCATTTGCATCTGAAAGTGTACCAGATCCTTGGTATACAGGAGATTTTGAGGAAACCTATCGGCGTGTTCAAGAGGGCTGTCAAGTTTGGCTAGAACGTTTAGAAAAGGAGAGTTAAGGTGGAAAATCTTAAGAATGTTTACGAAAAGTATCGTGTCTATCTGACTCGTCCACGTTTAGAGCTTTTAGCAGTAGTTACCATTGTTTTTTGTGCTGTACTCGTCTTTTTTCTAAATATTCCCGGAAAAGGTGTTCTAAAGCTTGATAATGGAACGATTGTTTACGACGGCAGTCTTGTCCGTGGTAAAATGAATGGCCAAGGTACCATTACCTTCCAAAATGGAGACCAATATACAGGTGGTTTCAACAATGGAGCCTTCAACGGAAAAGGTACCTTTCAATCTAAAGAAGGCTGGACCTACGAAGGTGATTTTGTAAATGGTCAGGCTGAAGGAAAAGGGAAACTAACAACAGAACAAGAAGTCGTTTATGAAGGAACTTTTAAACAAGGCGTTTTTCAACAAAAATAAAGCCTCCTTATCAAAGGAGGTATTATTAGAATTACAAGGTAAGCGCTTACCTGTAAATCCCTTTCTTTCCAAATCCCTCTTCCAAGCAAGTTTGTGAAATAAAAAATATTTGAAATAAATTTCACAAACCTTAAAGAAAAAGCTTGCTAAGAAAAGAAAATAACAAACATTTCACAAGGAACTAAAAATTTTTTGCGAAATGTTTATAAAAACGTTTACAAAGTTGAAATAATGCGTTATAATAAACTTGTAAAAAAAATGAACAAAGGATTAATACTCTTCTAAAATCTCTTCAAACCACGTCAGCTTTATCTGCAACCTCAAAGCTGTGCTTTGAGCAACCTGCGGCTAGCTTCCTAGTTTGCTCTTTGATTTTCATTGAGTTTAAA
>NZ_VMMR01000113.1:0-7728 GCF_013277285.1 Streptococcus sp. 339
TAAACGAGATTAAAGAACAGCGAAATCCCTTGTGGCGCAAAGGGTTAGCTGCCCTTTTGTATTTTTTAAGTGATAAAGTCGGGATTATAGCATACTATTCTAAATTTCTCAATCTACTATAGAATCAAGAAATCTATCACCTTCTGTAAATACCCTCCATTATCACATAAACAGGTAAACTTTTCAATTAATGACTGCGCTTTTCAATCACGATAGAGGTACTTGCTTGCTTCTTTGATACTAAGTTCAGCCATTCTTTCCTTGTTTTTCTCAATAAAGCATGTTACCCAAGTTGGATTCGTTTTGGAGTAGTCTCGCAGAGTCCAGCCAATGGCTTTATTGGTAAAAAATTCTGTTTGGTTCAAGTTATGAAGGAGAATCTTTTCCATTAATTGAGTATTGGTCTTCTCTTTTCTTAATAACTGGTGGTCAATAGCGACGCGTCTCAACCAGATATTGTCTGACAGGCTCCATTGGAGGGTTATTTTTTCCAGTTCCTGCTTCTCATACACCAAACTCCCTACTACTCGATCTAGGATATCCACCGTATCCCACCAAGACTTGGTAACAACCAACTGCTCTAGCTTAGGCAAATCGCTGTCCTTTAAATAAGACTGCATTGCTTTCAAATAGTTAGCAGCCACATACTGGTATTCTCTAGATTCTTTTTCCCAGCAAGTATCTGCAAAATCCCAATCGATAATCTTTGTTTTTTCGCTTCTGGAAAATATTTTTATAGAGTTTATTTCTTTCAGGCACCGCAATACCTAGAAAAGAAAATTGATGGCGCATATGGGCTTCCATGGGTCTTGCTTTTTAGAGTCTTTTGCTGCTTCTAGCTCCTCAAGTAAATCTGCTAAACTCATCTAAAACTCCTCATGCCCCACCAAGTGGTGCTGAAAGGCATAGACCGCTGCCTGGGTGCGATCGCTGACCTCAAGTTTGGCAAGGATATTGGACACATGGGTCTTGACCGTCTTAAGAGAGATAAAAAGTTCATCAGCGATGCGCTGATTTTCGTAACCCTTGGCAATCAGTTGGAGAACATCTCGCTCACGCGCAGTTAGGTCCTCATGAAGTTCCATGTGATTTCGGTGATATTCGACCTTCTTGCTGACCTCTTGCTCAATGGCCAGCTCCCCAGCAGCCACCTTACGGACGGCATGGAGTAGTTCGTCGGCACTAGAAGTCTTGAGCATATAGCCCCTAGCACCAGCATTTAAGACAGGCATGATTTTTTCATTGTCCAAGTACGAAGTTACAATCAAAATCTTGGCTTCAGGCCATTCTTTAAGGATAGCCAAGGTCGCGTCAATTCCATTCATCTCAGGCATGACAATATCCATGACAATAACATCTGGACGCAATTCCAATGCCAAGTCAATACCTTGAGACCCATTTGCAGCCTCGCCCACAACTTCTACATCGTCTTGGAGGTCAAAGTAGCTTTTCAAGCCCAATCGGACCATTTCATGGTCATCTACCAGTAAAATTTTCATCTTTACTCCTTTATCATTCCTTATCGAGCAGGGGAATACGAATATCAACTGCCAGTCCTTGCTTGGGAGCTGTCAATAACTGAACCGTCCCTGCCATATCTTCAACCCGCTCCTTGATATTGCGTAGTCCATAACTCAGGTCGTCTAAACTCCCTAACTGGAAACCAATCCCATTGTCCACCACCTTCAGCTGCAATTCAACATCTGTCTGATAGAGATAGACATCCAGACAAGATGCCTGGGCATGGCGAAGGGTATTGCTGATCAACTCTTGCAGAATACGGAAGATATGCTCCTCGATTTTTTTAGGCAATTTCGTCACATTTTGCTTGAAACTAACCTTGAGATCACTCTTATCCTCAAGCTCTTTTAAAAGGATTTGAATTCCTTCAACCAGACTCTTCTGCTCCAGCTCAACTGGTCGCAAATGCAAGAGCAAGACCCGTAAATCCTTCTGGGCAGTTTCTACAATAGCTGTGACACTCTGCAACTGGATCTGCATCTTTTCTCTATCCAATTTCAAAGCCTGTTGACTGACACCTGACAAAATCATGTGAGCCGCAAACAACTCCTGACTGACGGTATCGTGCAAATCCCGAGCAATTCGCTTCCGTTCTTTCTCGATGATTTCCTCTTCCTGAGCAAGGCTGTGATTTTCAGCCTTTTGAAGAGCTTCTGTCAAAAGGTTAAGTTTACCTGACAAGGACTTGAAACTGACATCCAAATCTGGATCTGCAACTTGAACCACTTCTTGCCCTGCCAATAAACGCTTGAGATTAGCCTGCATTTTTCTTAGAGAAAGCTCTTCAATACCTCGCCAAAATAGGGCTAAGAGACAGGTCATGGACATGCTGAACACCAACAACAAAAAGACAAATTTTTCTGTTTTTTCGACATCATGCAAGAAAATAGACCAGTCAAAATCAAGGATTTCCATCAAGCTGTGGGAGAAAAACAAGACAAATAAGATGGAGGTGAGAACAATGATTACATAGGCTTGTTTTTTCATCCTCTGACCACCTCCACATCCCCAATCATAGTAGTCAAGAAAATCTTGACACTCTTGTTACTCTTGAGATAGTCTCTTGTTTCTTGATGATAGTGTTCATTGCGAAGGGCTCGCTTGGGCTGATTGAAAAAATTCAAATCCCCATAGAGACAGTTAACGCTAAGGCTGACTTCCACATCTACAGGTACAATGATTTTGGTCGTTCCTACCATCTTTCTGAGGATAATGACATTGTCATGATTGGTTAGAATCACCCTCTCCAGATGAATGGTGTCCTTGCCCATGAGACGAAAGAGATTGATATCATCAAACTGGCAAGTTTGATAACTTGAAAAATGATGGAGATTGCCAAACCAACGATTTTTCTCCTTCTTAACCGTCACAACCTCTTCAAAAACCAAATTTGTCTGCTCTTTTTCCTGGTTCATCATCGGGTAAAGAAGAAAGAGACTATAGATGACCGCAACAAAAATAGCTAGAATCACAAAAGGATTGAGCATGACGATGAAAAAGAAGAGAATGCTTGCCACCACTAAAAGAAGATTATTGCCCTCTTTACCAGTGTAATAGCGAATCAAAAGCAAAAAGAGGAATAAAATCAGCAGAAAACGTGAAAAATGCTCTGAAACCATCAAAATCAGAGCTCCCGTCAAAAGACAGGCTTCGATAAATAAAAAGATTTTAAATTTTCTCATAGGTTGATCCTCTCCTTTCTATTTTATCACACTTCAAAAAAGTCACCTCAGTCTGAGGATGGAAAAAAGGCGGTGGTCACGCCTTTTTCATCTGATCCTTTGCTTCTTTTAATTTTCCATAAAGAAGATAGTCTACTTTTTGCAAATCTGCTATGGTGGCACAATTAAGAGCACACATAATCAAACGCAGATCGTCTTTCCAGCCTTGAACAATACCAATCACTTCTTCAACTGAATAGGTTTCAACCAATTCCAGAACTGTTCGTGACAGTCCTACAGCTTTGGCACCAAAGACCAAACACTTAATCATATCCAGCGGATTCCGAACGCCTCCACTAACCAAGAGTTCGACCTTGTCTTTCCATTCTTGGGCGTTGAGTAGGGCCTGCACGGTAGACTGTCCCCATTGATTGAGGTAATCACGCTGGCCACTGCGACGGTTTTCGATATAGGCAAAGCTGGTGCCACCACGACCTGATAAATCCACTGTACGAACACCCAGTTCATAGGCTCTCTCGATGGTCTTGGCATCCATTCCAAAGCCCACTTCCTTGAGAACAATAGGAACAGGAATTTGCTGGCTATAGTCTGCCAGATGCGATTGCCAGCTTCTGAACTTCCTTTCTCCCTCAGGCATAAGCAATTCCTGCATGACATTGACATGCACTTGCAGGAGAAGAGGATGCATCTCTTCTACAGTCTGAAGGCCTAACTCGACAGGCTTGTCCAATCCAATATTGGTTCCAAGGAGGAGATTGGGATGACTAGACTTGACAGAAAAAGAGTCATCTGCTGGATCTTTGAGTGCTGCGCTATAAGAACCCGTTACAAATAAAATACCACAGGCTTCTGCCACTTGAGCCAACTTTTGATTGATTTCTTTACCTTTTTCACTCCCACCTGTCATGGCATTGATATAAAAAGGAAAATCCCACTTTCGACCAGCAAACTCTGTCGACAGATCGATTTCATCCAGATTGTAAAGAGGCAAGGAAGAATGAAGCAGCTCCACCTCATCAAAGCTATTATAGGAACTTTTCTGCTCAAGGGCATAGCGGATGTGCTCATCCTTACGATTTGTCGTCATGTCCTATCCTTTCTTGGTATAAGAGCTCAATCCCCAGATCGGCCCAACGGTTTTTTAGGGTTTCAGTTGATTGCTCATCAAAACTCAAGGCAATACCACAATCACCACCACCAGCGCCACTGCTTTTGGCAACGGCTTGCAAATCTTGACTGGCTTCTTTCAGCTGTCTAAGCGAAGGCGTATAAATATCTGCGCTCAAGCCTTCTAAGAGATTGCTGGCTGTTTCCACCTGCTCAATAACTTTTTCGGATTTCCCCTGCTCCAAGGCTTCTACCAGAGAAGCCACTGTTTCTTTTGAGGAACTTAAAAAATTCTGATTGATATTTTGCTTGATTTGTTGAACCATATCACTAGATACAGCCACTTCCTTGGTCCATCCCACTAGGAAATCACATTCTAAAGTTGGTTTCACTTGTGAAATTGAAAAGTCCCAATCACGCTCTAAAACAGTCGCCAAATTTTCTTCTTTCAACCAAGCTGCTACCTGCTGGCGATCAAATGACTGGTAAAGAACCAAATCCTCTGCCACAATACAGGCAAGGTCCCCCATAGACCCATTGTCTCCGCGCTTGAGCAAGACAGCGCTAGCCAGCTTGAACAAAAGCTCCTGATCAACCGAAAGCTTATACAGAGCTAGCAGAGCCTTGATGACCAAAACAACGACGCTACCGCTAGAACCTAGACCAAACTTTTTCCCTTCCCGTTCCATTTTTCCTCGAATTTCTAGAGAAAAATGTCTTAAAGTTTGACCTCGATAAGTCAGGAAATCTTCCACTAAAGCAATCGTTTCTTGAATCAAGCTGTAGTCAGAATTTGGCGCCAAATCTACTGCGAAATCAAACAGATCTGAATAAATACGGTAGCTGTCAGAAAAAGCAATATCGCCCTTCATATAGATGGGAATGGCCTTTATCAAGGCCAACTGTCCGGGCTCTAAAATAGCATATTCACCTGCCCAATAGAGCTTTCCACAAGTTTTAACAGCAATCATCTTGACTCAAATCCTTTGTTTTTGACACAATCAAGCGGTAACGTTGACCGAAGATTTTTGATAAATGCTCCAAGTCTTTCTCTTGACAAAGAACTTTGACATTAGGACCGGCATCCATAGTAAAGTAGCAGGCCTCTCCTTGCTCGCGAAGTTGACGAACAAAGTCCATCGCTTCATAAGATGAATCGGTCAGATAAGAAAAGGCTGGTGATGCTGTTTTTGTCGTAGCGTGCATAGCAAGAGCATTTTTCTCCGTTAATTCTCCAATCTTGGCAAAGTCATTTTCCTTGAGATAAATCAGCATATCCTGATAGTCCTTCTCAGACTGACGAACCCAGTCGTCAAAAGTCGTCGAAGTCTCCACACAAAGTTTCATCCCGTCACGGCTAGAGATTGGTTTTTTCTTGTCCTCTAGCACCAACATGATCATAGCTAGTTTCAAGTTTGTCTCTACAGGGTAAATTCCCCCACTATCCTTGTCCCAGGCACCTAGTGGTCCATAAAAACTCCGAGAAGAAGAACCTGAGGCAAACTTAGCCTCCTGTGCCAACTGACTCCGAGACAAACCAAGCTGGAAATAAGCATTACAAGCCTTGACCAGGGCGGACAAACCACTAGAACTTGAGGACAGGCCCGCTGCCGTAGGCATATTATTTTGAGTATCGATACGGACAAAGCCCTCACCAGCTGGACGATAACGGTCAATAATCTTACTCATCTTGGCATGCTCGACCTCATTTTGTAGCTGAGCATTGATGTAAAATTCGTCAGCTGTTACATTGGCTGGTAAAGGCGACAAGGTCGTCTCTGTATACATATTTTCCAAAGTTAGAGAAATACTGCTAGTAGCAGGCACTATCTCTTTTTCTTTTTTCTTTCCCCAATATTTGATAATAGCAATATTTGCGTAGGAACGTACTGTTACAGGCTCTCTATCCATGTCTGAACAGCTCCTTTCTCTTCTAATCTTTCTGCTAATTCTTGTGCGTGTGTCAAATTATCTGCCAAGGCTATAATACAGCCTCCTAGCCCACCACCGCTCATCTTGGCACCCAGAGCACCATGGCTAAGAGCCGTTTCAACCAGATGGTCTGCCTCAGGGCTACTGACCCCAATTTCTTTTAAATGTAAATGCGCTTGACTGAGGATTTGTCCCAGTTCTTCAGCATCTTTTTGTGAAATCGCATCCTCTGCCTGCTGGGTCAATTCTCCCAAGGCATGCAAAAATGGTAGGGCATCCTTGCCCTTATTTTGAACCACTTGGATGGCTTCACGAGTATGACCATAAACACCCGTATCGGCAATCACCAAATAGGCGGATAAATCCATCTCAAGTTCTGTAAATCCTACGTTCTTGATAAAGCGAATAGGTTGGTCACTGAGACAGGTCTTAGCATCCAAACCACTAGGATTCATATGGGCAATCATTTCAGCTCGATTGACCAAGATTTCTAGTACATCATGAGGCAGATCGGCCTGATAGTAGTCAAATACCGCACGAATGGCCGCTATGCTGATAGCCGCTGACGAACCCATCCCCCGTTTCTCAGGGATAGCCGAGTCAATCTCACAACGAATGCAGGCTTCTGTGATATCCAAATACTCCAGTGAGGCATAAACCGCCATGGACAAGGTATCCTCCTCATAAAGGCGCCAAGGACTCTCTGCAGGAACTACCTTACAGGTCACCTCCACCTCCAAAAGAGGCAGGGAAATGGCAGGATAACCGTAAACGACCGCATGTTCCCCTATTAAAATTATCTTACTATGTGCCTGACCGACACCAACTTTTTTTGTCATTTTTTCCTTTTACTAGACGAAAAACGTCTTATTTTTCATACAAGTATTAATTCTTTCCTATCTATTTTATTATATTTTCACAAAAAAAGCGATTGTTTCCATTCACAATCGCTTCTTTCATTATTGAACCCATTCGCCATTATAGTTGACAGAATAGCCATTTACAGTCGTATTCACTGCCAAGGCACCTGAGCTATAAGCGCGTAGTACCATCTGCCATTGACCTGGAACCAACCTGTCGTCATAGAACGACGAAAGAAACTCCATACCGTTAAGTAAAGAGGAAAGTCGTGAGGGAGCATGCGCCATTGACAACCTGTTTTAGTGACGTACAAAGTCTCATTAACAAGTACTCGTTTCGGCCATTTATAGGTGCGGTGTTTGGAGAAATAGGGTTCAATCTCCCAAGAGGCATAGGGGTGCGCATAATAGATATGTTCCTCAGAAAATACATCAGACAAGCGGTTAAATTCTGTACCATTATCTGCCGTGATGGACAGAATCTTGTCTTGTTTTAAGATGAGTTTTAAAGCCTGATTGACCGCCTCAGCACTTTTATTTGGAATCAATCGGATAATTTGATGCCTAGTCCTTCGATCAGTTAAGACCAGTAAACAATAATTTTTCACCCTTGTAAGCAGAACTGT
>NZ_VMMR01000114.1:0-7769 GCF_013277285.1 Streptococcus sp. 339
GAAAACAATTGAGTATAAAGTAAAATAGATTGCAAGAATGTTGCTTGAATCATTACAAGACAGAAACTTCCCATCTTCCATTCAAATTGATACTCAATGAAAATCAAAGAGTAAACTAGAAAGCTAGTCGCAGGTTGCTCAAAGCACAGCTTTGAGGTTTCAGATAAAACTGACGTGGTTTGAAGAGATTTTCGAAGAGTATGACAAATAAAAAACGAACAAGACCTACTTCCTATCACGAAAGCTAGATCTCATTCGTCAAAATGATATTACCAAGTCTGGTTTATCCATTCATTGAAACGTGAACATGGTCATAGTGGTTTTCTGTCACACTACCGCGGTCTGGCATTGGATTCCAAGTGTTAGCTGGCCCATATTTGCTATCGAATGGAGCATAGAAACGTTGTTTCCAGATGATGTAACTAATGCCGCGGCTGGCCATATTTTGAATAGCGTATTCCGCAATCTTATCCCCTAGTTCTGAGCTTTCTGGTACAATAAAGTCAATAGCCAAACCTTTTCCGTGATCTCCACTGTCTCCTGGACGGTAACCACTAAAGAATGTGATGCCAAACAAGTTGGCAATTTCTTCTTTAAAGGCAGCCGTTTGTGGTTGAAGGCCTGCATTTTCAGATTTCGCTACTGCAAGTCCAGCATAATCAGGCGCAGCTGGAGCTGTGTAAGTTGTTGAAACTATCTTCGTCTCTTCTGGTTGATAAGTAGAAACTGTTGGTGTAGCTCCATTTGATGATGCTACTTCTTTTGCTTCTGAACTTGTTGCAGTTGTTTCAGGAGCTTTTTCTTCTACTGGTGTTGTAGTTGCTTCTACTGCTGATTCAGCTTGAGTGCTTGCTTGAGTTTCATCTTTCTCAGCTGGAGTCATTGCCTGAGGAGCTGCTTCTGCAACTGCACTACTTGTTTCGGCTGTTTGCTCCTCTGGGACAGAAGTTCCTGTAGATGGTGTCACTTCTTCTGTAGCAGTCACTGTCTCTGTAACTTCTGAATTTGATGAGACTTCTTTTGGCGCTTCTGCAATTGGTTGAGAAAGATCTGCAACTTGAACAGTTTGATCATCTACAGTCACTTGATTGGTTGTCAAATCTGCTGTCGCAGTTGTCACTTCTTCATTAGAGTCTGCTTGGGGTGTTTGGATTTCAACTTCCGTTACTTCTTCTACTTCATTGACAGTCGTTGTCAAAACAGTTTCTGGGAAAATCAAGTCCATATTAGTGATTTTATTCAAATTCGCAAGAACTGTGACATCTACACCCAAGGCTTCTGCAATTGTGCTCAAGGTATCACCATACTGTACTGTATAACTTGTTTTGTTGTCCGTTTTAGTCAAATCATTTTGGATTTGCTCAACACTACGTGCAGTCCAAAGAACTTCTTCTGCTTGAGTTGCCAATACTGGGGCAAATGACAAGGCTACTGTTGAAGCTAATAATATTCTTTTCTTCATTCTTTCCTATTCCTTTCAAATGAGTACCTGTCTATGATAACACAAAAAATGCAGAAAAAAAGCCCTCTCGGGCCTATTTAACAGAACTGTCTATTCCTTGTAACAAACTCTGTTACTTGAAACAGTTTGTTAGGTCTCTGTCACAAAACTGACACAATCTTTTTATCGCTTAGCCTTAAAAAAACGGGAAATATCTGCTAACGCTTGAATCCTGTGATTTCCTTCATAAGTCGACTCTAAAAAGTTGATACTTTGAATCCCACTATTCTGGGCAAATTCCACATCCAGAGTCCGGTCCCCTATATAATAGGTGTTATCAGGATTCAGCTGATACTTGTCTAGCAAATATATAGCCGCTTCTGGACTTGGCTTCCGCGTAAAGCCACTCTGACTGGTTAAAATCTCTGTAAAATAAGATTCCAAACCCAAGTCTCTGAGAATGGTAAGAGCATTGTCTCCCTTATGAGTGTAAACAAACTGCTGAATTCCTGTTTGGTCTGCCCAATTCAACACCTCACGCGCACCTGGCATCAAAACTACCTGAGCATTCTTCTCAGCCAGACTCTGTGCACGCACCTGATTTAGCATTTCCACATCCAGCTTTCTCTCTTCCGCAACTTTCTCCAACAAATCCTGCACAGAATACTTGAGGATAAACTCTCTCACCTTCTCCTTATCATAAGGAATAGAAAATTGAGCATAGGTCTCCTCAATCCCTGATAAAATCGCTTCGTAAGAGTCCAATAAAGTCCCGTCTAAATCCCAAATAAAAGCTGTTTTTTGCATTTCCTATCCTTTCAAGCTCATATAACGCTGGTAACGATAACGTAGAAATAACCAGCGAAAACCATTATCCAAGAGAGTCCCTGCCCAAATACCAGACAAGCCCCAACCAAGCACAATCCCCATCAGATATCCTGTTCCAATGCGGATACACCACATTCCTATACTTGTCGCATAAAAGGGAAGCCGAGCATTGCCCAACCCCTGCCAGACTGCTGTATAGATGACTGTTCCTATCGTCATAGGAGTACCAAGTAGTGAAAAAAGTGTCACTAGCACACTAGCCTCCACCGCTAGAGAATCAGTCGTATAGAGATGAGTTAGTGGTATACCCAAAGCATAGATACTGAAGGTCAAGGGTAACATGAGGATCAGAGAAAGCCAAAAAGTTCGCTTGCTTAAATTAGCCACTTTTTTCCAATTATCCTCCCCAACTGCTCGGGCCACTATCATGACCGTTGCCGTAGCTACGCCAAAGGCAGGCATATAGTTAAACTGGGTCAAGACTTCTCCGACTGCATTTCCAGCCACTGCCTCCGTTCCAAAAGAAACGACCAAGGCAATGATCACGACATCACCAGCCCGCATCATAAGCCGCTCTCCAGCTGCTGGCAAAGCTAGGGTCAATAGTTCCTTATCTAAACCAAAAATCGGTTTCTCAAAAGGCAGCTTTAATTGCGACCACAAAATCACAAGACCAACCAAACGAGACAGAATAGTCCCCCAAGCAACACCCGCTATCCCCATATCCAGTACAAAAATAGCTAGACTGGAAAAGAGAATATTCAAGGCATTGGATAAAAAACTAACATAGAGGGGCAAACGTGGATTATGCGTTGCACGAATCAAGGAACCAAGACTGGTCATCAAGCCCAAGAGAACAATCGATCCGCCTACCAAAGATAGATACAGTCCACCACTCTCAGCTACAGCCCTCTCCGTTCCCAATAGTCCTATCATCTCTTTCCCAGCGAAGATGGACAAAAATCCTAAAAGGAAACTTAAGAGTAAGGTAATCTTCAACGCCTCAGTCACATGATAGGCTAGCATAGATTGATCCTTCTGCCCCAAACTTTTTGAAATAACACTGGAAATAGCAGCTCCCAGAGCGATGAAAATCGCCTGGTAAATCGTGATAATATTGCCAGCTACTGATACACCCGAAATAGCTATCAAGCCCAAGTGGGCTACCAAGTAACTGTCCGCCATTCCCATGAGCATCTGCAAAAAGTTTTCACCCATAGCTGGTAAGGCAATATTAAGAATATCTTTATTTTTCTTAAACAATCTCTCCTCCTGATGAAAAGAAACTCAGTTGGTTTCCCAACCGAGTTTACTCCCTCTGTCTTAAAGTCCTAGATAAGCCTCAACCGCTGCTTGCATGTCAGTAGCTGCCACTGTTGTCTTGTGACGAACAGGAGCTGTTTCAAGCCCATCAACTGCTGGCGGCACTGCCACTCCTGAAATATCATGTAATTGAGCCAAGGCTTCAAAGTCGCCAAGCCCTGATTTTCCAGTCACAGCTTCTACTACAACCACTGGGAACTTGTATGGACTAGCTGTTGAAGCAATCACTGTCTTAGTCGCATCCCCAGTAGCCGCTTGGTATTTTTTATAAACTGCTGAGGCAACCGCCGTATGTGGATCCTCGATATAAGAATCTGACTCATAAACACGTTTGATTTCTGCTGCAGTTTCTTCCTCAGTCGCATATTCAGCCGCAAAGAGATCAAGAATCTCTGCATCAAAATCTGTCAACTCATATTGTCCTTGCGTGTTCAAGGCATTCATGAGTTCAGCAGTCTTTTCAGCATCATTACCCAAAAGATGGAAAATCAAGCGCTCCAAGTTTGAAGACACCAAAATATCCATAGATGGACTAGTTGTTACCTTAAACTCACGTTTCTTATCGTAAACACGTGTCTTGAAAAAGTCTGTCAAAACATTGTTGTCATTTGAAGCACAGATCAATTTGCCAACTGGGAGACCAATTTGCTTAGCATAAAAGGCAGCCAAGATATTTCCAAAGTTTCCTGTTGGTACTGTGAAGTTGACCTTATCACCAGCCACAATCTCACCAGTCTTAACCAACTGAGCATAGGCATAAACATAATAAACAATCTGTGGCACCAGACGACCAATGTTCATAGAGTTTGCAGATGAAAATTGCAACTTGTTGGCCGCTAATCTTTCACGAAGAGCCCCATCGTTAAACATATGCTTCACATTTGTTTGGGCATCATCAAAGTTACCATCTATTGCGATAACATGAGTATTACCACCAGTCTGAGTGGTCATTTGCAACTCTTGTACCTTGCTGACACCATCCTTTGGATAAAAGACAATAATCTCAGTACCAGGCACATCCGCAAACCCCGCCATAGCAGCTTTCCCCGTGTCACCAGATGTCGCTGTTAAGATGACAATCTTGTTCACCAAACCATGCTTCTTAGCAGCTGTTGTCATAAAGTATGGCAAAATAGACAAGGCCATATCCTTAAAGGCAATCGTTGAACCATGGAACAGTTCCAAATTGTATTGACCGTCTAATTTCACCAAAGGCGCTATAGCTGGAGTATCAAATTTACTATCGTAGGCATTGTTGATACAGTAGTCCAACTCTTCAGCTGTAAAGTCATCTAAAAATGCTGACAAAACAATCTTAGCAACTTCCTGATAAGAAGCAGCTTTCAATTTGTCAAAGTCCAAATCTACCTTTGGATAAGTAACCGGTGTAAACAAACCGCCGTCCGTCGCCAAACCTTGCAAAATAGCTTGGCTAGCAGTTACTGTATTGTTGGCATCACGCGTTGATTGATAAACTAATGTCATTACTCTCTATCCTTTATCTATAGTCTCTTCCATTATATCATGATTTTTCAGAAAATTCTCCCTTTAGTAAGAGAAATTATAGGCTCAATTCTTCTTTCAAAGGCTGTAGGTAGGTCATTTCTTTCTTATTTCTCATCTTCAGTCCTTCCTCGGCTAGCAGGAGTAAGTCTTTGGAAAATCCAATAATCGCAGTTTCTTCCTGATCTGTAAGCTTTTTCTTAGAAAATTGTCGTCTTAAAAATTTATAATTTCGCCCAAATTCTTTAAAGAAAGGTGCTGTTTCTAAGTAAGCTTCTAACTTATCTAAATTAACTAATAATCCCAAGTGAAAGGCAGCAGAAGCGAAGGTTTTATCTAGAGGCTGAGTACACACACTACGAAACTCAACTGTTCCTCGAGTCGTTAAGTCTTGGTACTGGTAACTACGATGAGTTTCAAAATCCTTCTCTTGAGGGTAAATAAGAATCTCATCCCCATTAAGAGCATATGCTTGGATTTCAGATGTAGCCAAATAGTCCCTAGCCTGAATGGGATAAAAATAATAGGTTTGTCCATCACGTTCCGCAGTAAAAATCGCAGAATGATCGAGATAGTCAAAAAAATCATCTTCATCATCAAAAAGTCTAGTATTAACCCCAACATTCTCTGGATAGATGCCATGCATCGATTCTTCCCAGAAGATGTCCCTTGAAATTTTTGTATCCCAATCCGCACCTGTAAACTCAGAATTGGCAAATACATAAGCCTTAGCCGCTTCAATTTGAGTAAAAGCATTAATCACCCGCAAGTAGTTGGTTTTTGAAATATCCAGCTGAACCTGGCTCCCACAGATAAAAGTACCATATTCAGGGAAATGATGTAAATCTGATTTAATAATATTTCTACTCAAATTCAAATAATCCATCAACATCTGATAGCGTGGATAAGCCACTGGACAGTTCTCATTCTTATCCCAGTTAGGATGAATGCCACAGCCAACAATAGCATGATTTGATTCACTTAATTTTCTCTGAATTACATTCATATAATTATTAAAACGATTCTCTACCTCTTGAATCTCTTTAACCTTACCAAACGCAAATTCAATCGTAGTATAGGAAACTTCAAACAAAATAGCATCCTGACTTATCGGATCTACTAACTGGATCAGATTGCCAAAATCATCTACCTTTGCTACGGTGAGATCCAAAGTAGAAACTAAATAATGAAATAGATCCTTTATAACTTCAACATCTGTAGCATCCCCTTCTAAACTTGCAACAGGATACTCCAACTCAATTCCGACAAACAATTCAGGATTTTCTTTAATATTTTTCAAATACCGATGTTTTAATAAATCGATAGAACAAGACATACTCCCCTACACTTTCTTAATCTAAATAAAATTTGAATAACTACTATTATACCAAAAATAATACAAAAAAGGAACGAAGATTAACTACGTTCCTAACGCTATACTATACCGGCGGCCGGGGTCGAACCGGCACGTCCTTGCGGACACTGGATTTTGAGTCCAGCGCGTCTGCCAATTCCGCCACGCCGGCAAATAGTAACTGGGGTAGCTGGATTCGAACCAACGCATGAGGGAGTCAAAGTCCCTTGCCTTACCGCTTGGCTATACCCCAATAATATAAAATAGGCGAGTGATGGGGATCGAACCCACGCATGCCAGAGCCACAATCTGGTGTGTTAACCACTTCACCACACCCGCCATAATTCTATTAACACGGGCAGTAGGAATTGAACCCACACTGAAGGTTTTGGAGACCTTAGTTCTACCTTTAAACTATGCCCGTAAAATGGAAGGGGAGGGATTCGAACCCCCGAACCCGAAGGAGCGGATTTACAGTCCGCCGCGTTTAGCCTCTTCGCTACCCTTCCAAAATATATAAATGGCGCGAGACGGAATCGAACCGCCGACACATGGAGCTTCAATCCATTGCTCTACCAACTGAGCTACCGAGCCTTATTGCGGGAGCAGGATTTGAACCTACGACCTTCGGGTTATGAGCCCGACGAGCTACCGAGCTGCTCCATCCCGCGTTAATATAAAAGGAGGATGTGGGATTCGAACCCACGCACGCTTTTACACGCCTGACGGTTTTCAAGACCGTTCCCTTCAGCCGGACTTGGGTAATCCTCCAAAATAGTTTATACGGGAACAAACCCGTGTCCTCTTAGTGAAAAGATAATGTTTCAATTCTCTAGTAATGGACTAAACACTATGGGCACGAGTGGACTCGAACCACCGACCTCACGCTTATCAGGCGTGCGCTCTAACCACCTGAGCTACGCGCCCAAGTTAAAACTTGGTACAAAGAAC
Organism: Streptococcus sp. 339; assembly: GCF_013277285.1. Lineage (NCBI taxonomy): Bacteria > Bacillati > Bacillota > Bacilli > Lactobacillales > Streptococcaceae > Streptococcus > Streptococcus sp. 339. The sequence goes on from NZ_VMMR01000114.1 coordinate 7,401, forward strand.
AAAGTTCAAAGCGGGTGACGAGAATCGAACTCGCGACAACAGCTTGGAAGGCTGTAGTTTTACCACTAAACTACACCCGCTAAAATGGGAGTTAACGGGATCGAACCGCTGACCCTCTGCTTGTAAGGCAGATGCTCTCCCAGCTGAGCTAAACTCCCTAGAGCTAAGCGACTTCCCTATCTCACAGGGGGCAACCCCCAACTACTTCCGGCGTTCTAGGGCTTAACTTCTGTGTTCGGCATGGGTACAGGTGTATCTCCTAGGCTATCGTCACTTAACTCTGAGTAATACCTACTCAAAATTGAATATCTATTCAAATCAAGAAAACCGTTCGCTTTCGTATTCTCAGTTACTTTGGATAAGTCCTCG
>NZ_VMMR01000115.1:0-7840 GCF_013277285.1 Streptococcus sp. 339
TGAGGCGGTCAATCAGGCTTTAAAACTCATCTTAAAACAAGACAAGATTCTGTCCATCACGGCAGATAATGGTACAGAATTTAACCGCTTGTCTGATGTATTTTCTGAGGAACATATCTATTATGCGCACCCCTATGCCTCTTGGGAAAGGGGAACTAATGAGAATCACAACAGGCTCATTCGGAGATGGTTACCTAAGGGAACTAAGAAAACGACTCCCAAAGAAGTCGCATTCATCGAAAATTGGATTAATAACTATCCTAAAAAATGCTTGAACTACAAATCACCCAGAGAAGACTTCTTCATGACTAACTTGAACTTGAAATTTGGCAAAAGAGAATCAAGATTACTCCTGATTCTCCATTTTTATGCAATATCAAATTTCAATTGGCCTGCTTTGACACCAATCTTAAGTGTGCTGCCTGCCACCAAATCTCCCTTAAGAAGAAGTTCTGCCAACTTGTCTTCCACTTCTGTTTGTAGGGTTCTACGAAGTGGACGAGCTCCCATCTCTGGGTCATATCCTTGATTTGCCAACAATTTCAGTGCAGAAGCTTGTAATTTCAAGTCAATGCCTTTTTCAGCCAAACTTGCCACTAAAGGTTTGACCATAATCTTCACCACTTCCTGCATATGGTCACTAGACAGGCTATGGAAGACCACCTTTTCATCAATACGGTTGATAAACTCAGGTCTATAAGCCTTTTTCAGCTCTTCAAACATGCGTTTTTCCATATTTTCCTGGTCAAAACGAATATCCTTAGCTCCAAAACCGACGGTCTTGTCATCCCGAAGGGCTGTCGCACCAAGGTTTGACGTCATGATGATAATGGTATTTGAAAAGTCAACCTTGCGGCCCTTGCTATCGGTCAAGACACCATCATCCAAGACCTGCAAGAGCACATTAAAGATATCTGGGTGGGCCTTCTCTACCTCGTCAAAAAGGAGAACGGAATAGGGTTTGTTGCGAACCTTCTCGGTCAACTCCCCACCTTCTTCATAACCCACATAACCCGGAGGAGCTCCATTGAGACGGCTGGCTGCAAATTTCTCCATATACTCACTCATATCAAAGCGGATAAGGGCTGATTCGTCATCAAAGAGAACTTCTGCCAAAGCCTTGGCCAATTCGGTCTTCCCGACACCTGTGGGTCCTAGGAACATAAAAGAACCAATCGGACGCTTGTGACTGCGAATCCCTGACTGATTGCGGCGAATAGCACGGCTAACGCTTGAAACTGCTTGATCTTGACCGATGACACGCTTGTGTAGTTCAGCTTCCAAGTTCAGGTATTTCTTAGCGTCAGTCTGAGTCAGTTTTTGGACTGGGATACCTGACAATCGACTCAAGGTAGTCAAAATATCAGACTCTGTTACCAAGTCTTTATAGACAGGCACTTGCTCTTCTTTTGCGATTAGCTGAGCTGCCTGTTTCCACTTGCCATCCATCAAGGCCTTGTCAGCTGGACTCAAGCCTGAATCGTCTACTTTTACATGCTTAGCCTTATTTTGCACTGTTGCTGCTGCTTCATCTAAGAGGTCTATAGCAGAGTCTGGCAAATGGCGACTAGTCAAGTAACGATGGGCCATCTTAACGGCTGTTTCGACCGCTTCATCTGTGATTTGCACACGGTGATGTTTCTCATAAGTCGCCTTCAAGCCTTGCAAAATGGCCATGCTGTCTGCCACACTTGGCTCTTCAATCGTCACTTTAGCGAATCGACGAGAAAGGGCCGCATCTTTTTCGATGTGTTTTTGGTATTCTTCCTGAGTGGTGGCACCAACCGTTCTCAAAGTTCCACGCGCCAAGGCTGGCTTCAAAATATTGGCCGCATCCAGAGTCGAGTCAATCCCGCTACCAGAACCCATGATAGTGTGGAGTTCATCGATAAAGAGAATTACTTGGCCATCTTCCTCAATATCCTTGATGATATTATTCATACGCTCTTCAAAGTCACCACGGAAACGTGTACCTGCAACGACATTCATCAAATCAAGCTCCAACACGCGCATCTTAGCCATTTCCGCAGGTACATCACCACTAGCAATACGCTGGGCAAGACCAAGCGCCAGAGCTGTTTTCCCGACACCAGCATCCCCGACCAAGACAGGGTTGTTCTTAGTCTTACGGCTCAAGATTTGAATCATACGCGAGATTTCCTTATCCCGACCGATGACTGGTTCTAACTTGCCAGAACGCGCTTGCTCTGTCAAATCATGCGTATAGTCCTCGAGACCACCACTCGGAGTCTGCGGCATGCCCATCATATTGGCCATAGAATTTTGTTTGTCAGCCACAGTACGATGGCGTTGGCGTAAAGCCTTGAGATCTTCACGAGTCCAACCTGCCCGTTCTTCTAAATTTCGACGAAGAGCAGCAATCTTGACCTGATCTTTCTTGTCTTCATAAGAAAAACCAGCCCTCTCCAAAATACGAGTCGCCAAGGCATTGCCATCATGCAAAATCGCATAGAGGACATGCTCTGTCCCTAATACCTTAGCATGGACCACTGACGCTACATACTCTGCTTCGTCAAAAAGAACCTGCAAACGACGGGAGAACGGCAACTCCGTAAAAGTTTCATACTGTCTATAGTCCGTTTCAGTCAGTTCCAAAGCCACCTCTTCTAAACGGTCCATCTCATATGGATAATCGTTTAAAGTCGCCCCTGCCACACTATAACTGTGATTGGACATGGCAATCAACAAGTGCCAAGACTCTAGGTGACCAGCTCCAAAATGACCAGCAACCATGTAGGCACTTTCGATACATTCATTCAATGCTTTTGAATAGTTCATCTTACTTCCCTTTTCTATCTACCTCTTGTATGACCTGGCGTAGCATGTTTGCACGAAGGACTGGAGCTTCTTCTCCTAGAACGCGATCCAAAGCTACTGATACTAGCAAATTCATCTCTTGCTTGGTCATCAATTCCTGCTCAACCAAAAGCTGGAGAATATCCTCATAAGTTTCTTGACTAACTCGCTCGCCAATCGAATAAAGAAGCTCTCGGAGCATTTCATGATGACTAGAAAACTCAATCCGTCCTATACGAATATAACCTCCGCCACCACGCTTACTTTCAACCAAGTAGCCTCTACTTTCCGTAAAGCGTGTCTTGATCACGTAGTTAATCTGACTAGGAACAACCTGGAAGGTATCTGCCAACTGACTTCGTTGCAACTCCACGATACCAGATTGATCTAAAATCGCCTTGATGTAGGCCTCAATATGATCCGATGTATTTTTAAATCTCATTACAAACCCACCTCTCTTTGAACCTTGACTATCTTTGACTATTATACCGAAATTTTCTCATTTTTAAAAGAAAAAGGGCGCTGGTAAAGGATAATCTTCACCAACTCCCTATTTTTCTACTTATTCTAAGCCTAATTCTGCCAAGATTTGACGTTTGTAGGCAATCTTTTGGACTTCCTTGTCCTCATCTTCAGACCAGTCTAGTTTAATTTCTGAAACAATCTGCCCAGGGCGATTTTTCAAGATATAGATGCGGTCGCTGAGATTAAGAGCCTCCTCTATACTATGAGTAATAATCAATGTTGTCAGGTGCAACTGCTTGTGAATCTCAAGGTACCAAGCGTGTAGTTCCATCTTGGTCATCTCATCCAAGGCGCTAAAAGCCTCGTCTAAGAGAAAGAGCTTGTGCCCGAAAAGGTAAGTTCGAAGCAAGGCTACACGCTGGCGCATCCCGCCACTGAGTTCATGAGGGTATTTATCTCTTACAGCTGTCAACTGGAAGGTCGCAAGAATTTCATCCGCCCGGGCAATGGCTTCCGCCTTATCCACTTTTTGAATCAAGAGGGGCAGAATGATATTTCCAAGCACCGTCTTGTGCTCCAAGAGCAAGTCCTTTTGCAACATATAACTCACGCGCCCCTTGGGATTTTCTTCACCATCCAGGACAATTCTCCCAGACTGGACTTCTAAAATCCCAGCGATTAGATTAAAGAGAGTGGTCTTTCCAACACCGCTTGGACCTAGGATAGAAACCACTTCACCTGAAGTCACCTGCAGATTGATGTCCTCTAAAATCCTCTCCCGACCATAGGCATAACTGACGTGTTCTAGTCTTATTTCTGTCATTATTTCACAAATTCGTTGGTGAAGCCTTTATCTGTCAAGTCTTCTTTAAGGATACCATTTTCTTTATCCCATTTGTAGAAAGCATTCCAGCGAGCTGCGTCAAATTGACCCCACTTTTCCTTGTCGCTTGCGTATTCTTTTGACAAGTATTTTTGAGATTCGATGACAAAGTCACGTTTTTCCTTGAGTTCAGGTGCATTCTTGATGAGAATATCTGCAGCTTCTTCTGGATGTTCCATGGCATATTGGTAGCCTTTTTTGATGGCTTGGATGACTTTGCGAGCTTCTTCTTTGTTATCTTTCAGATAGTCGTTGTTTGCGATGATAACTGGTGAATAGTAGTCAAACTCCTTGACATAGTCTTTCAAGTACATGAAGTTAGCATCTACACCTTGAGATTTAGCAAGGATACCATCCCAACCGTAGTAAATCCAAGCAGTATCAAAGACGCCATTGGCAATCGGTGTGATTGAGTTTGAGTCGTTATTTGGTACTTTTTCAACCTTCTCAAAGTCTCCACCTTGAGATTCTACCAAGGTTTTCAACATAGCAAGTTCAGTTGGGTCATTCCATGTCCCATATTTCTTACCAACCAAGTCTTTTGGACTGCTTACATTATCAGATTTACGAGAGATGATTCCTGATGTATTGTGTTCAACAATAGCTGCAACGGCAGTGATTCCTGCTCCTTTTTCCAATTTCTTAGCCATGTAGTCTTGGAAATACACTGCAAATGGTGCCTTTCCGTTGATAACCAAGTCAGAAGAACTTTCTTCTGGTGGCAATTTCAAATCAACATCCACTCCAGCTTCTTTGAAATAACCTTTTTCCTTGGCAACATAAAGCCCTGTGTGGTTGGTATTTGGTGTCCAGTCTAGGATAAAGTCAACCTTCTTAAGTTCTGCCTCTTTGTTGTCTTTAGAAGCAGTTCCTTGACCACAGGCCACAAGCACAACAGCTACAAGAGCTGTTACAAGCGTTAAAAACACTTTCCATGTTTTCTTCATTTTGATTTCCTCTTTTCTTTTTCAGAAACATTCTAATTCTACGAACGTTTCCATTTAATAACATATTTTTCACTAATATCGACCAACTTCATACCCAAAAGGCTGATAATCGATACCAGAATAATAATAGCGAACATGGTATCATACTGAAACAATTTCTTGGACTGAATCATATAAACACCAAGCCCCTCAAAGCCTCCCAACCACTCAGATACCACTGTTGTGATAAAAGCGTAGGAGACACTGACCCTCAGACCAGCATAAAAGTAGGGCAGGCTGACTGGAATTTTAAAATGCCACAGGATTTGCCAAGGCTTGGCCCGCATCAGACTAAACAAGGTCAGCATATCCTTATCGCAATGCCTAAAACCGTCCAAAATGCTGACGATGATGGGAAAGGTTGTCGTTAAGATAATCAAGACAATCTTGGGCAAAATCCCATAACCTAGCCACAAGACCAGGATAGGAGCTATGGCAATGGTCGGAATGGTCTGAATGACCACCATCATAGGGTAAATCAGGTCATTGAGCCAAGTCAAACTATCCATGAGCACAGCCATGAGACAGGCAATCAAGACTCCCAAAATCAGCCCCAGTAAAGCCACTCTCAAAGTCGCCCAGCTATGGTGCCAGAGAAATTCTCTATCACGCACAAAAGACTGGAGGATTTCAAGAGGTGTCGGCAGGATAAACTTGGGGAGAAGTTTAAGAAAACCTGCTAACTGCCAGATTGACAAGACTCCCAGAAAACCCAATAGACTAATGTGTCGTCTCAGCATACTTTTCAAGCTTCTCATCAATACTTAAAATCTCTCCTACATTTATTTTGACATTGGCAAAGACATTATCTGCCTCCTGCCCTGCCACTTCCAGCGCTTCTTTTAGAATGCGCATAAGCTCATCAAACTCCCCTTCCAAGACCGTTTCAAATGGTGTCACCACCATGGTCACTTCTTGAGCTTGCAGATAAGCAATGACCTGATCAATAACAGCTATCCGATCAATCCCCTGTGCTAGGGGTAAAACTTGCAAGGCGATGCTTGCTTTCATAAAAACCTCCTCTTCTCGTTTTCCTTTGACAAAAAGAAAAACCTTTACCATATATGGAAAAGGTGCAAAATCAGACTAAGTATCGTTCCCTCCGCTGGCATTACCCAGATCAGGTGCGGTCGAAGTTTAACACTTCCTCTCAGACTGTACACAGACTCCCATATATTATATGTATATATGATAGCGCAAAATAAGAAAAATGTCAAGGAAATTGCTTAATCGAGTAGGGGATAATCTCTAGCCCCTCTCACACCACCGTACGTGCCGTTCGGCATACGGCGGTTCAACTAACTTTTAACGCATGTCGTTCAAGGTAATAATCCAAACACGAAACCAGTCCACGTTTTTCAAGGACTGGTTTTGATATAGCACGTTTAAGTACCGACTTCTGAGCTACTAATTGGTAGTGGTCGCCCCAGCCAGATACCTTATCTGCTATCCATTTAGGAACTCCTAACTTAAGCAATCCCCATAATCGTCTCGATTTCTTCTTCCATTGCTTCCAGATAATCACTCGTAGGCGAGTACGCAAGCGCTCATCTATGCTGGCGACTATACTTTTCATATTTCCCAATGAGAAATAGTTTATCCATCCTCGAATAGACAAATTCAGTTGCTCAATACGTCTTGTTAAGTCTATACTCCATTTCCTCTGTGTTAGTTTCTTCAATTTAAGCTTAAATCTCCGAACACTATCTTGATGGGGACGACTTTTCCAACCATCTGATGATTTCCAGAACCCAAAACCTAGATATTTCAACTCTCTTGGTCTGGTAATCTTAGTCTTGGTCATATTTACTTTCAAACCTAGCCGTTTCTCAATAAAACGACTGACTGAATACATCACACGCTTAGCGGCTGCCTCGCTTCCGACCGTCATCACACAATCATCTGCGTAGCGCACAAATCGAAGTCCTCTCTTTTCTAATTCCTTGTCCAATTCATTAAGCATGACATTGGATAAGAGAGGAGATAAATTTCCTCCCTGTGGTGTACCAACTAGCGTTTTATGACGCTGACCATTAATGATAACACCTGAATGAAGATACTTACGAATCAAGGATTCCGTATCTCCGTCTTCGATAATATTATGTACTAAGGACATCAATCTATCTTGAGGAACCCTATCGAAAAATTTCTCTAGGTCTATATCCACTATCCACTCATAGCCGTCATTTAAGTACTCTAAGAGCTTTATGATGGCTTTTTCACATGACCTATTTGGTCTGAAACCATAACTCGTATCTGAGAAATGGGGTTCACAAATGGGGCTCATGACTTGGACAATGGCCTGTTGAATCATTCTATCCATAACTGTTGGAATTCCTAGTTGACGGATGCCTCCGTTTGGTTTAGGAATCTCAACTCTAAGAACTGGTTGAGGCTTATATTTTCTCTGTTTTATCAGTTCCTTAGTCAAGCGCCAGTTTTGTCTGAGATAATTATCCATCTCTTCTATAGTCATTCCATCAATCCCAGCTGAGCCTTTATTGGATTTTACTTGATTGTAGGCTTCCAGCATATTTTCGCGTGATACTATCTTATCTAGCAATTTTGACATGTGCGTATTCCTTTCTTGTTTTGGTGCCTGAGGGACATCTTATATTGGTGAGCCTTCATCTAGTCAATACGTGACAGACTCCAGTTCTATCAGACCTCTCGTTTTACAGACACAAGT
>NZ_VMMR01000116.1:0-11500 GCF_013277285.1 Streptococcus sp. 339
ATTTTCATTGAGTATAAATTCATTCTTATCTCTTCTTATCATACTAGTCTGCTTGGCTAGGAAGCTAATTCCAGCATCCTAGATTCTTGTCTTTCACAATGCTAACTATCAGACTCTTTCAGTTACAAGAGTAGGAAGAAACCCATAGTCTACCTATGTTTCTTCTTTGTTCCGAATAGCCAGTCAATCATGAAAAGGTAGAGGTATTCCCCCTTTTAAATCTTTTTTCTTACAATTCTGCAAGAATCGCTTTAAGCAAACCTTTGAAATCACCTTTGACACCTTCAGTCACTTCTACAACTTCTTCGTGATTGAGTTCTTCTTGGAAACCAGCCGCAAAGTTAGTGATACATGAAATTCCCAGAACTTTCAAGCCAGAGTGGGCTGCCACGATAACTTCAGGAACCGTAGACATACCAACTGCATCTGCTCCCAGTGTCTTATAGGCACGGATTTCTGCTGGTGTTTCATAAGTTGGACCAGTAACACCGATATAGACACCTTCATCAAGCTTGATATCAAGTTTTTTAGCAACTTCATGGGCAGTAGCACGGTATTCTGGAGTGTAGGCCTTAGACATATCTGGGAAACGTGGACCAAAGTCATCCAAGTTTTCACCCATCAATGGATTTTGCCCCGTCATGTTGATATGGTCTGAGATAGCCATCAAAGTACCAGGACCATATCCAATACCACCAGCTGCATTGGTTACAATGACACCTTCACATCCAAGAACTTTCATGACACGTACTGGGAAAGTCACGACCTCCAGAGGATTTCCTTCGTAAAAATGGAAACGACCTTGAAGAGCCAAGACCTTGCGACCTGCAAGGTCACCATATACTAATTTACCAGCGTGACCGACTACTGTAGAGCGGCCCCAGTTTGGAATCTCAGCATAGTCTACTGCAACTGGATTTTCGATTTCTTCTGCCAGTTCTCCCAGTCCTGATCCAAGGATTAGACCGAACTCAGGCGCTTGAATTCCCTTGTCTTTCAGGAAAGCAGCTGTTTCATGGATTTTGTTTAAAAATGTCATTGTGTGTCTCCTTTATTATTTTTTTAGCATTTGACCGATTTTTTCAAAAGTTTTAGCATTGCGAATGGTAATGTGGCGATAGAAAGGCATCTTGAGCAGATCCTTGTGATAGGCAGTTTTAGAGTAGGTTTCTTCAGAAAATTTCCCCAGAAAATCCCAAGTTTTCCAAAATAAAGCACTTCATCTTTCAGCTCTAAACTTTCAACTGTCGCGATGACTTGGTCCACATCCAAACCCTCAGTGTAAAAGAGAAAATCTTTTCGTGCCAAGTCTCTGTTCCACCAAGCTGGTAGATTTTCAAGTTCCGCCTCAAAGTCCTCTAGACTCAGTAAAGAAAAGCTCTGAATAAATGGATAATGGACTGCAAAGAAAGTCTCTAGCTTTTCAACCAATTGGGCTTTGGAATCTATCGAAGTAAAGAAAATATTGCCACTATTGATGTAGCTCTCAACCTTTTCCAGTCCCAAGTTTGTCAATTCTTGACGAAGCTCCGCCATGACGACCTTATTCTTACCACCAACATTGATACCTCTCACCAGCAAAGCATAGCGCGTCATCTTATACCAATTTATCTAAGAAACTTTCCCCAATCATAGCAGTTTCCACACCAAAGTTATCGGCAACAGTCGCTGAAATATCTGCAAAATGTCCTACTGGAATGAGACCATTTCCTTTAAAGGCAGGGCTATAGGCCAACAATGGAATATATTCCCGAGTGTGATCCGTTCCTGCATACGTTGGGTCATTTCCATGGTCCGCAGTAATCAAGAGAAGGTCATTCTCTCTCATAGCTGCGATAATTTCAGGTAAGCGTTCATCAAACTCATGCAAACAATCACGGTAACCGTGAGCATTACGACGATGGCCGTAAAGGGCATCAAAGTCAACTAGGTTTGTGAATGAGAATCCTTTTTCAAACTCAGCAAGTCCCATAGTCTTCAATAGTGTATCAATTCCATGACTATTTGACTTGTTGTGACCCATGTCATGGTTGATACCAGCACCGTTAAAGATATCGTTGATTTTACCCACAGCATAAGTATCGATACCAGCCTCATTCAATTTATCCAAAACAGTTGGGGAAAATGGAGATACAGCCAAGTCACGACGGTTTGCCGTACGAGTGAAGTTACCTGGTTCACCTACATAAGGGCGAGCAATGATGCGACCAAGAAGGGCAGGACGCTCAAGGGTAATCGAACGAGCGTATTCACAGATACGGTACAATTCATCCAAAGGAATAATGTCTTCGTGGGCAGCAATCTGCAAAACAGGGTCAGCTGAAGTATAGATAATCAACTCTCCAGTTTCCATCTGACGTGGTCCAAAATCATCGATAACAGCCGTTCCTGAATAAGGTTTGTTGGCTTCACGAATAACCTTGCGTCCTGAGAATTCTTCGATTTTTGTCAGGATTTCTTCTGGGAATCCGTTCCAGAAAGTATCGAAAGGCTCAGTAATGTTGAGTCCCATGATTTCCCAGTGTCCAGTCATAGTATCCTTACCAAGAGATACTTCCTCTAATTTTGTTGCATATCCAGTTGGATTGCTTTCAGCTGCTACAGTCTTAAGAGGAGTTTCACGAGGAATATTTCCAAGACCTATTTTAGCCATGTTTGGGACATTCAAACCAACTGTTTTTGAAATGTGTCCCAGTGTGTCAGAAGCTCCATCTGGAACCCCTGCATTGACAAAGTTATTAGCATCTGGTGCTGCACCGATTCCTACAGAATCCAGTACCACCAAATGAATACGATTAAATTTAGACATCTTATGCCCCCTTCTATTTTCCTTTTTTTGAAGTTGAAATCTGAACTCCATCTCGTCCAGCAACGATTACCTTATCCACCATTTGGTTGAATAAACCATGCTCCACAACACCAACGACATGGTCCAATTCTTGTCCAAAAGCAATTGGATTTTCAATGACATCCAAGGCGAGGTCAATGATAAAATTCTGCATATCCGTCACAAAACGTTGGCCGTCTTTTTCACGGAAACTTGGTTTGTAGCCAGCTCGCTCAAAACGACGAAAGACTTGTTCTGCGCCATACTGAACCACTTCTACTGGCAATTTAAAAGCACCTAGTTTTTCGACCAGCTTGCTTTCATCCACCACCCAAATGTATTCTTTTGATGGTGTTGCGACCACCTTTTCCATGAGAAGGGCACCACCACCGCCTTTGATTCCGTTAAACTGACTATCCACTTCATCCGCGCCATCAACCGTCACATCGACAAAGTCTACTTGGTCAATAGACTTGAGCGGGATATTAAGGCCTTCTGCCTGTTTAGTGGTCACACTAGAAGTTGTTACAGCTGTAATCTGCAATCCTTCTTCCTTGATACGACGACCGATTTCTTCTACAAAATAATAGGCAGTCGAGCCTGTTCCAAGTCCAACGACCATTCCATCGCTCACGAACTCAGCAGCCTTGATACCTGCCATTTTCTTCAGATTTTCCACCGATTTACCTCCATCATTCTCAGTTCTTATTCTACTATGAAATCGCTTTTTATTCAAGTAAAAAGATCAAATTTACATTTTTTATCAATCTTCCTTTGAAAACATGCATTTTATTTTTATAAAACGAATAAAAATGAATTTATCTTTTATGTATTTGCTTTGTTCATCTCTTTCCAGTTCCAAAAACAAGACCTTAACTTTGATACGTCTAGTTTAGCATTAAAGCAGGCGCATTTCAAGAATCATAAATTAAGAGAAGGAAGTGGGTTTATCTATCTATTTTAAACAAGTTTATCTTTGCTTACCCTCTCTTGTTGACAAATAATTTTCATTACTTTAGGAATACAATTACTAATCTCCGTTGGCAAAACCACATACTGTTCTTGAGCTAGTTCTTGGGCAATAGCTGAATGAAGATGGGTCGCTACCGTCACACATTCGTAGAGACTGGCCTGTCGGAATTGGCCTGCAAATCCTGCAATCATTCCAGCAAGAGTATCTCCCATCCCCCCAGTCGCCTGATAGGGACCGCCGACCTGTAACTGGTAATAATCAGATTGGCTAGCTTGCCAAATACGAGTAGCCGGACCTTTCTCCACCAAAATTGTTCCTTGAGGAAATGAAGTCAGGGCACTAGCTGTTGCATCTTCCTTTTGCTTTTCAATAGCAATACCAGACAGCTTTTCCCATTCTTTTTGGTGGGGAGTTAGGATAAGCTGGTTAGACGGAAACGACAAACTTGTCCTAGCAAGAATGGTCAGGGCACCACCATCTACAATCAAAATCTGATTCTGTTTTAAGCTAGCAAAGACCTGTTTGACTAGATCTTCTCCAAAAGCATCGTCTCCTAAACCAGGTCCCAGCAAGACAACTTCTGCCTTCTCCAACTGCTCTTTTAACAATTGCTTGTCTTGAAGAGAAAATGCCATAGCATCAGGTAAATGGCTGTGCAGAGCTGGAATATTTTCCCTGTCCGTTCCAACGGTCACCAATCCTGCACCACTCTTAACAGCAGCTAGTGCAGCCATAATGATAGCACCTCCATAAGGATAAGTGCCACCAAGCAGCAGCAGACGACCGTAGTCCCCTTTATGACTGGTACGAGAACGTTCAATAATAACTTTTTCTAGTAAGGTTTGATCAATCACTTTCATCCTTTTTTCCTCTCGCTTTTATTATACAACAAAAAGGAGGCGCAGACCTCCTTTTCTACTATTTTCCCTTAAATTCCGTAAAAGTTTGTAAGATTTTGTCTGCTACTGTCGGAGAAGGAGCTCCCTTTATCTTTAGCGTTTCATCTGCATATGGAGTAAGGCCAGCGAAATCTCCAATTTGGATAGAATAGAGAGACGTTTTAAACAGTTCAATATCGTTTTGGTCATTTCCAAAAGCAATGAAGTTCTCCCCACATAACTTTTCAACAGTTGTCGCCTTATGAGTATCCAAGGGGTTGACATAAAGACACTTTTCATGCGTATGATAGGACAGATGGGCTAGCCCCAGTCTTTCTAACTGACCAAGCAGATCATCAAGCAAATCCTCATGGTCACCCATATAAACGACTACCTTAATCGGAGTCCCTAAGTCCTCGAGTTTCTGATGACGAGCTACCTTTAGGGGATCCACACTGGAGAAAAATGGAATCTTCTCTACAATCTGACCACTATAGTCAAAGCAATCATCTACAAAGAAAGGAAGATTATAGGTCTGGCAATAATCCACTAGAGCCTGATAAATCCTAGCATCGAGATTCATTTCATAGATAGCTTTTCCCAGATAATAGGCTACACCACCATTCAAACCTATGACCAAGCACTGACTAAGCTCGGAACCTAATAAGCCTAAACTATCTCGATAAGAGCGTGCTGAGGCAAATACAACCTCATGTCCATAATCTTCAGCCTTTAAAAGAACCTGCCTAATCTCTTCATCTATGGTCATATAGTCAAAAGACAGCGTCCCATCCAAATCAAATACGAATTTCATTTTCCTAGTCCTTGTCCAATGTCCGAAGTGCCGCCTGATAGGTTTGCTCCATCAGCATAGTAATGGTCATAGGACCAACACCTCCAGGAACTGGCGTAATATGGCTAGCAAGTGGGGCAACTGCCTCATAATCCACATCCCCACAGAGCTTACCATTTTCATCACGATTCATCCCAACGTCAATGACTACCGCACCTGGTTTGACAAAGTCAGGAGTCACAAACTTGGCACGACCGATTGCAACAACCAGAATATCTGCTTTAGCAGCTACCTTGGCAAGATTATGAGTACGTGAATGGGTCAAGGTTACTGTTGCATTTTTGGCTAAAAGAAGCTGGGCCATGGGTTTTCCAACAATGTTTGAACGACCGATGACGACCGCATTTTTACCTTCTAATTCAATCCCATATTCATGAAACATTTCCATAATTCCTGCAGGTGTCGAAGGAATCATGACTGGATGACCAGACCAAAGACGCCCCATGTTTAGGGGATGGAAACCATCCACATCCTTTTCTGGGTCAATAGCTAATAAAACCGCCTCTTCATCGATATGTTTTGGTAATGGTAACTGGACCAAAATCCCATGCCAAGCTGGATCTTGATTGTATTTGGCAATCAAGTCTAACAATTCCTCTTGCGTAATGTTCTCTGGAACTCGCACTACTTCGCTACGGAAACCAGCCGCAAGGGCAGAGCGTTCCTTGTTGCGAACGTAAACTTGGCTGGCTGGATTGTCCCCAACCAAAATCACTACCAAACCAGGCACTAGACCTATTTCTTCCTTTAATTTTTCAGTCTTTTCAGCCAACTGCCCCTGCAATTTGGCCGCTAAAGCTTTCCCATCAATAATCTGTGTCATATCACTTCTCTTTTCTTTCAAATATCTTCCATTATACCAAAAACCGCTAGTCCCCTCTAACACTTCTTTCCTAGGCTATCCTATAGTTTCAAACTATAAGAAAAAGCTCTGGTCGAGCTTTTCACTAATCTTGTCTTGAAAGTTTAAAATTGGTTACAAATAGCTTAACAAAGCTAACTTATAAAACCTTACTCAAGAAATCCTTAGTCCGTTGTTCTTGGGTTTGTTCAAAAATCTGTTCTGGTGTTCCGTCTTCAACAACCACACCGTCTGCCATAAAGATGACACGATCTGCCACCTCACGGGCAAATCCCATCTCATGTGTTACGATAACCATAGTCATTCCTGACTTGGCAAGGTCTTGCATAACAGCTAGAACTTCTCCAACCATCTCAGGGTCCAGAGCTGAAGTCGGCTCGTCAAAGAGCAAAACATCTGGTTCCATAGCCAACCCACGCGCGATAGCAATCCGTTGTTGCTGCCCACCTGACAAACTCTGTGGATAAGCGTCTGCCTTATCCGGCAAACCAACTTTTTCCAACAGCTCTTGGGCTCTCTTCTCAGCAACTGCCTTGCTTTCACCTTTGGTCTTGATAGGTGACAAGGTGATATTTTCCATCACAGTCATATTAGGAAAGAGATTGAATTGTTGGAAAACCATCCCCATCTTCTCACGCATGGCAAACAGGTCATTCTTCTTGTCCGTAATATCGACTCCCTCAAAGATAACCTTTCCTTTAGTTGCTTCTTCCAACAAATTCATAGAGCGAAGCAGGGTAGATTTCCCGCTCCCTGAAGGACCGATGATAACGACAACTTCTCCTCTTTTAATCTCGAGGTTGATGCCCTTCAATACTTCATTCTTTCCAAATGATTTATGTAAATTTTCAATTTTTATCAAGGTTTCTGTCATTATTTCTTATCTCCTTGTCCCATACGTTTTTCAAAAGCTTTCAAGGCTACGGTCAAAATAGAGGTCATAATCAAGTAGTAAAAGGCTGCAAATAAAAGTGGAGTCAGAGGTAGATAGGTTGTTGTAGAAACTGTTGTAGCCCCATTCCACAACTCCATAACACCGATAGCTGATAAGAGGGAGCTGTCCTTGATAATGGTAATAAATTCGTTCCCCAATGCTGGCAAAATATTTTTGATTGCTTGTGGCAAAATCACATAGCGCATCGCATTTTTAGGACGAATCCCTAAAGAATAGGCCGCCTCTAGCTGACCTTTTGGAACCGCATTGATTCCAGCACGAACAGTCTCAGAAACATAAGCACCACTGTTCATAGAGATAATCAAAATCCCTGGAATCAGACGAGAAAGATCAACACCCAAAATTCCAACCTGAATAGTCGGGGCATTGATATGCATAAGAGCAAAGGCAATCATAATCTGAACCATCATCGGTGTCCCACGGAAAATCCAAACGTACAAGTTGGCGAGCCAGACAAGCGGTTTAAACTTTGAACGTTGCCCAAAAGCCAAGACAACACCTAAAATGGTTCCCAAAAAGACAACACAGATAGAAATGAGAACCGTCACGACAGCCCCATAGTTAAAATAAGGTAAATACTTAGGTAAAAAAGAAAAATTCATAGTCACACTGCTTTCTAAAATAGAATACTGTATGATTATAACATGTATTGAATTAAAATTCAAACTTTTTATTTGATTTATTCAAAAAAACTTTAAGCTAGTAGAATTAGCGAGAAATCTTAGTTTTTTCTAGTCAATTTGGCCTCCTTTATGGTAAAATAGTAACGATAAGAAATGAAGGAGAATCAAAATGGAATCACATTTGGTTAGAATCATCAACCGCCTTGAAGCAATGGCAAACGATGGCGGAAATTTAAAACGTAATTTTGAACGCGAAGGAGTTGTTGTTGCAGAAGTTGCGTACAGCCACGACGAAGAAAACGGCTCAATCTTTACCCTTCGTGATGTAGAAGCTCGCGAAACCTATACTTTTGATAGCATTGACTTGATTGCAATGGAGATTTACGAACTTCTCTACTAATCTAAAACAAGCAGGATTACCCCCTGCATGTCTAACCAAAATCCTTTTTGTCTCACAAATAGGATTTTTTTATAGTCCAAATTCACAAAAATTTTCATTGTAACAACTTCTCAAAGCTGCAATCTTTTTACTTGCTTTACACCCCAATCCTGTTATAATGAAAGTATAGAAATTTGACTATTTTTGACCTTTAAACAGGTCAGGCTAAAGAAAGAAATGAGGTAGATGTATGCTTTGTCAAAACTGTAAAATCAACGACTCAACAATTCATCTTTACACCAATCTCAATGGAAAACAAAAACAAATTGACCTCTGTCAAAACTGCTACAAGATTATCAAAACAGATCCTAACAACAGTCTCTTTAAAGGAATGACAGATTTGAACAATCGTGACTTTGACCCCTTTGGTGATTTTTTCAATGACCTAAACAATTTCAGACCTTCTAGCAATACTCCTCCTATTCCCCCAACCCAATCAGGTGGAGGTTACGGTGGAAACGGCGGTTATGGTTCCCAAAATCGTGGTTCTGCTCAAACTCCACCAGCAAGCCAAGAAAAAGGCCTGCTGGAAGAATTTGGTATCAACGTAACTGAGATTGCCCGTCGTGGAGACATTGACCCCGTTATTGGGCGCGACGATGAGATTATCCGTGTCATCGAGATTCTCAATCGTAGAACCAAGAATAATCCTGTTCTTATCGGTGAACCGGGTGTCGGAAAAACTGCCGTTGTCGAAGGCCTAGCTCAGAAAATTGTTGATGGTGATGTTCCACATAAACTCCAAGGCAAACAAGTCATCCGTCTGGATGTGGTTAGCTTGGTGCAAGGAACGGGGATCCGTGGACAATTTGAAGAACGCATGCAAAAACTCATGGAAGAAATTCGCAAACGTGAGGACATCATCCTCTTTATCGATGAAATCCATGAAATTGTCGGTGCTGGTTCTGCGAGTGATGGTAATATGGACGCAGGAAATATCCTCAAGCCAGCCCTTGCTCGTGGGGAACTGCAACTGGTCGGCGCTACTACCCTCAATGAATACCGTATCATTGAAAAGGATGCTGCCCTCGAGCGTCGTATGCAGCCTGTCAAGGTTGATGAACCAACGGTGGAAGAAACAATCACTATCCTCAAAGGGATTCAAAAGAAATACGAAGACTACCACCACGTTCAATATACCGATGCTGCAATTGAAGCAGCTGCAACTCTTTCCAATCGTTACATCCAAGATCGCTTCTTACCTGACAAGGCCATTGACCTCCTAGATGAAGCTGGTTCTAAGATGAATTTGACCTTGAATTTTGTAGACCCTAAAGTCATTGATCAGCGCTTGATTGAGGCTGAAAATCTCAAGTCTCAAGCTACACGAGAAGAAGATTTTGAAAAAGCCGCCTACTTCCGTGACCAGATTGCCAAATATAAGGAAATGCAAAAGAAAAAGGTCACAGACCAGGATACTCCAATCATCAGTGAAAAAACCATTGAGCATATTATTGAACAGAAAACCAACATCCCTGTTGGTGATTTAAAAGAGAAAGAACAATCTCAACTCATCCATCTAGCCGAAGATCTCAAGTCTCATATTATTGGCCAAGATGATGCAGTCGATAAGATTGCTAAGGCTATTCGCCGTAATCGTGTCGGTCTTGGTACGCCTAACCGTCCAATTGGAAGCTTCCTCTTTGTCGGACCAACTGGGGTCGGTAAGACAGAACTTTCCAAACAATTAGCTATCGAACTCTTTGGTTCTGCTGATAGTATGATTCGCTTTGATATGAGTGAATACATGGAAAAACACAGTGTGGCTAAGTTGGTCGGCGCTCCTCCAGGTTATGTTGGCTATGATGAGGCTGGTCAATTAACTGAAAAAGTTCGCCGCAATCCATATTCTCTCATCCTTCTCGATGAAGTGGAAAAAGCTCACCCAGATGTTATGCACATGTTTCTACAAGTCTTGGACGATGGTCGTTTGACAGATGGGCAAGGACGGACCGTTAGCTTCAAGGATGCCATCATTATCATGACCTCAAATGCAGGTACAGGTAAGTCTGAAGCCAACGTTGGATTTGGGGCTACTAGAGAAGGACGTACCAACTCTGTTCTCGGTGAACTCGGCAACTTCTTTAGCCCAGAGTTTATGAACCGTTTTGATGGCATTATCGAATTTAAGGCTCTCAGCAAGGATAATCTCCTTCAGATTGTCGAGCTCATGCTAGCAGATGTTAACAAGCGCCTCTCTAGCAACAACATTCATTTGGATGTAACTGACAAGGTCAAGGAAAAGCTGGTTGACCTAGGTTATGATCCAAAAATGGGAGCACGCCCACTTCGTCGGACTATTCAAGACTATATTGAGGACGCAATCACTGACTACTACCTTGAAAATCCAAGCGAAAAAGACCTCAAAGCAGTTCTGACTAGCAAGGGAAACATTCAAATTAAGTCTGCCAAAAAAGTTGAAGTAAAAACTTATGAAAAAGAAGTATAAATCCTATAGAAAAGGAGTAGAAAATGAAAATTTTCTGCTCTTTTTACTAAAATAACTATAAGTTCTTGACAGCTCTGCCTTTGTCCATTATGATAATAATAAAGATACTAGATAATGAGGAAAATGCAATGGCAAACCCAACTTTCGGAGAAAAAAAAGCAAATACAGACTATGTTGCACGCTATGGAGTGTATGCAGTTATCCCTGACGCTAAACAAAAACAAATTGTTCTTATTCAAGCACCTAATGGCGCTTGGTTCCTACCAGGTGGCGAAATTGAAGCAGGTGAAAATCATCAGGAAGCCCTAAAGCGTGAATTGATTGAAGAGCTTGGTTTCACAGCTGAAATTGGTACCTATTATGGACAGGCTGATGAATACTTCTACTCTCGTCATCGTGATACCTACTACTACAATCCTGCCCACCTCTATGAAGCGACTTCTTTCAAAGAAGTGCAAAATCCACTAGAAGACTTTAATCATATTGCCTGGTTCCCTATTGACGAGGCTATCCAAAATCTTAAACGTGGTAGCCATAAATGGGCCATCCAATCTTGGAAAAAACAGCATAAGATTGACTAATACTCTTCGAAAATCTCTTCAAACCACGTCAGCGTCGCCTGACCGTAGATATGGTCACTG
>NZ_VMMR01000117.1:0-583 GCF_013277285.1 Streptococcus sp. 339
GACAACTCTACTGTTGGTGTCTTACGAGCTGGTGTTGTTACATCCACTGGTTGTGATGGTTTCTTATTCGGTTCTGTGACTCTTCCTTTTCCTGGCACAGCACCTTTCGGAAGCTTGTCATTTGGCACTTCACCTGAACCATTGTCGCCAATTGTGACTGTGATTGTTGTTCCATTTTCACCTGGGATTTCTACCTTAGTTCCTCGTGGGTATGTTGAGCCATCTGGTTTCTTAGGTGTTACAATCGCATTTCCATTTGGTTGTTGAGTAATTTCAATCTTACCTGGTTTTTCAGTTTCTGGTGTTGCTGGTGTTAGCTTAGCTGGTGTTGTTACATTAGGAACTTCCACAGCTGCTTTACCTGGTTCTGTAATCTTAGCATTACCTACAACCGTAGTATCTGGTAATTGATCATTTGGAACCTTAGCTGAACCATCTGCTCCAATCGTCACTTTAATTGGACGACCATCCTTACCTGGAAGTTCTACGATTGTTCCTTCTGGATAAGTTGAGCCATCTGGTTTCTTAGGTGTTACTGTAACGTCACCTGTAGTAGGATCTTGTGACAACTCTACTGTTGGTG
>NZ_VMMR01000118.1:0-994 GCF_013277285.1 Streptococcus sp. 339
GCTCTTATTATGGGAAGATACCTATGAATTGGGTACAGACAACATTAAATTATATAGGAATAATTAGTACTGGTAACACGCCATCTAAAAATAGCCCTGAAAACTACGGCGGCGAAATACCATTCTATAAACCTGCTGATTTATTACAAGGAGAACTATACAATGCAACTGAATATTTATCGGTTCTAGGAAATACAAAATCCAGAAAAATAAAAGCAGGTTCTATTTTAATAAATGGTATTGGAAATATTGGAATTGCTGGGATTGTTCGTGTTGATGGAGCGTTCAATCAACAAATGCATGGCATAGAAGTATTTAATTTTGTCAACTCAAAATTTTTACTTTTAGCTATACAGTCTGATTTTATGCAAAAACAATTCAAGAACAATACATCATCTACCACTATTCCTATATTAAACAAAACTAGATTTTCTCAAACTATAATTAATTTTCCAGGTATACGTACACAAAAATTAATAATTACTAAAGCTGAGAAACTTTTTGAAAAAGTAAATCAATTTTAGCGACAATTCTCTTTTGTTCTAAAACTGAAGGAATACCTATTATTTTAGATTTTAGATACGAATAATGTCGAGCATAGCCCCTGTTCCTAACAAATAATAGCGTATAGTCTAAGTGGTATTTTAAAAATTTTGCAGATAAGCAAATTGGAGACAGAATTTTTACTCCGTCTGCACCAACAACAAAAGGGAAGTCTATAATCTTAAGATTTCTTGTATGGTCACCAAATATTACAACGTTTGTTTTATAGTCTAGAATCTTAGAAAAATTATTAGAAAATCCTTCAACTAATATTTTAGATTGACTAACTACTGGAATCTTGCCCTCTTTTACAATTTCAGACTGTTTTATTTGATAAGGCTTAGCTGAAATAGTTGTTACAATTTTTTCTAAAGGAGCTAGCAACCAAGTTGATCTTCTTGGAAAATCTATTTCAATTTTAATGTTATTCAGATAATAAGAGCCATAATCT
>NZ_VMMR01000119.1:0-969 GCF_013277285.1 Streptococcus sp. 339
GTCTTTATTCCTGCGCAATTAAAACGAATAGATCATATCCAACACGCTTATAAGTGCCAAGCAGTGAGAAAAATCCGAGTGATAAAATCGTGAAAGCTCCTATCCCTAAAGCCCCTTTGGCGCATAGCCTTGGCTCAGCTTCTATAATCGCTCACACCATCCATCAGAAGTTTAATCTGAAGGTACCCAATTATCGCCAAGAAGAAGATTGGGCTAGGATGGGTTTACCAATCACACGTAAGGAAATTTCTAATTGGCATATCAAGACGAGTCAATACTATTTAGAGTCCCTTTATAAGCTTTTACGAGAAAAGTTGTTAGAACACGCTCTTCTTCATGCGGATGAAACCTCTTATCGGGTCTTAGAAAGTGATAGCCATCTGACCTACTATTGGACTTTTTTGTCTGGAAAAGCTGAGAAGCAAGGAATCACGCTGTACCACCATGATCAGCGTCGAAGTGGTTCAGTAGTACAAGAATTCCTAGGAGATTATTCTGGCTATGTGCATTGTGACATGTTGCGGCAGTAACTTAGGACTTTAGTCCTCTAGTTCTGCCTATGCGATAGCAGTCCAAGGTTTAGGAGCAAGGCGACGCCAAGCTTGGTAAACTGCGAACCGCTAGAAGCTTATCGCCAACTGGAAGAAGCTGAACTTGTTGGATGTTGGGCGCATGTGAGAAGGAAATTTTTTGAAGCGACCCCCAAGCAAGCAGATAACTCATCCTTAGGAGCTAAAGGCTTAGCTTATTGTGACCAGTTATTTGCCTTGGAAAGAGACTGGGAGGTTTTGCCAGCTGATGAACGCCTACAGAAACGTCAAGAAGAGCTCCAACCCCTAATGGAAGACTTCTTTGCTTGGTGTCGGCGTCAGTCAGTTTTACCTGGTTCAAAACTAGGAAGGGTAATTGAATACAGTCTCAAGTATGAAGAAACCTTTAAGGCCATTTTGAAAGACGGGCATCTGGTTC
>NZ_VMMR01000012.1:0-12626 GCF_013277285.1 Streptococcus sp. 339
TTGATCGAGTTATTATAAAAGAGCTACTTTGATTTTAAAGAAATAGAAAACAAAAAGCCGAGCAAGAATTCAATTGCAGGAGAAAATGAAGGAATACTCAGTGAAAATCAAAGAGCAAACTAGCCGCAGGCTGCTCAAAACATGGTTTTGAGGTTGTAGATAAGACTGACGAAGTCAGCTCAAAACATGGTTTTGAGGTTGTAGATGAAACTGACGAAGTCAGTAACCATACATACGGTAAGGCGAAGCTGACGTGGTTTGAAGAGATTTTCGAAGAGTATAAAAGTAATAGTGCTTTTAGAATAAGAGGGTAAGCAACCCTATAATCAAGATAAACTAAGATTTTGGAGGAAAAATGAGTAATATTAGTTTAACAACACTTGGTGGTGTACGTGAAAATGGGAAAAATATGTACATTGCTGAAATTGGAGAGTCCATTTTTGTTTTGAATGCAGGGTTAAAATATCCCGAAAATGAACAATTAGGGGTCGATGTGGTGATTCCAAAGATGGACTACCTTTTTGAAAATAAAGATCGAATTGCTGGGGTATTTTTAACTCACGGACATGCAGATGCTATTGGTGCTCTGCCTTATCTCTTGGCTGAAGCCAAGGTACCTGTATTTGGCTCTGAGTTGACCATTGAGTTGGCAAAGCTCTTTGTCAAAGGAAATGACGCAGTCAAGAAATTTAATGATTTTCATGTTATTGATGAAGATACGGAGATTGATTTTGGTGGGACAGTGGTTTCCTTCTTCCCTACGACTTACTCCGTTCCAGAGAGCCTGGGAATTGTCTTGAAGACAGCTGAAGGTAGCATCGTTTATACAGGTGACTTCAAATTTGACCAGACAGCTAGTGAATCCTATGCGACAGACTTCGCTCGTTTGGCAGAAATCGGTCGTGACGGCGTCCTGGCTCTCCTCAGTGATTCGGCCAATGCGGACAGCAATATTCAGGTGGCTAGTGAAAGTGAAGTTAGAGATGAAATTACCCAAACCATTGCTGACTGGGAAGGTCGTATCATCGTTGCAGCTGTTTCCAGTAACCTTTCTCGTATCCAGCAGATTTTTGACGCTGCGGATAAAACAGGTCGACGTATCGTCTTGACAGGATTTGATATTGAAAATATCGTCCGCACAGCGATTCGTCTCAAGAAGTTGTCTTTAGCCAACGAAATTCTCTTGATTAAGCCGAAAGATATGTCTCGCTTTGAAGACCATGAGTTGATTATTCTTGAGACAGGTCGTATGGGTGAACCTATCAATGGACTTCGTAAGATGTCGATTGGTCGCCATCGTTATGTAGAAATCAAGGATGGGGACCTGGTCTATATTGCTACGGCTCCGTCTATTGCTAAAGAAGCCTTCGTTGCGCGTGTGGAAAATATGATTTATCAGGCAGGAGGGGTTGTCAAATTGATTACCCAAAGTTTACATGTATCAGGGCACGGAAATGCGCGTGATTTGCAGTTGATGATCAATCTCTTGCAACCTAAGTATCTCTTCCCAATTCAAGGGGAATACCGCGAGTTGGATGCCCATGCTAAGGCTGCTATGGCAGTAGGTATGTTGCCAGAACGCATTTTCATCCCTAAAAAGGGAACCAGCATGGCTTATGAGAATGGAGACTTTGTCCCAGCTGGAGCAGTTTCGGCAGGGGATGTCTTGATTGACGGGAATGCCATAGGTGATGTTGGAAATGTGGTTCTTCGTGACCGTAAGGTCTTGTCAGAGGATGGCATTTTCATCGTCGCAATTACAGTTAACCGACGTGAGAAGAAAATTGTAGCTAAGGCTCGTGTTCACACGCGTGGATTTGTTTATCTCAAGAAGAGTCGCGATATTCTCCGTGAAAGTTCAGAATTGATTAACCAGACGGTAGAAGACTATCTTCAAGGAGATGACTTTGACTGGGCAGATCTTAAAGGCAAGGTTCGTGATAATCTGACCAAGTATCTCTTTGACCAAACCAAGCGTCGTCCAGCTATTCTACCAGTAGTCATGGAAGCAAAATAATCATTGAAATAAGTAAAGATAAAGTCTAGTTTCGGCTTTTTCTTATCGGAAAATAGAAGGAGAAAATCATGGCAGTAATGAAAATCGAGTATTACTCACAAGTTTTGGATATGGAGTGGGGGGTGAATGTCCTCTACCCTGATGCCAATCGAGTGGAAGAACCAGAGTGTGAAGATATTCCCGTCTTGTACCTCTTGCACGGGATGTCTGGCAATCATAATAGTTGGCTCAAACGGACCAATGTAGAACGCTTGCTTCGGGGGACTAATCTCATCGTCGTCATGCCCAATACCAGCAACGGTTGGTACACTGATACCCAGTATGGTTTTGACTATTACACAGCTCTAGCAGAGGAATTGCCACAGGTTCTGAAACGCTTCTTCCCTAATATGACTAGTAAGCGTAAAAAGACCTTTATCGCTGGTCTCTCCATGGGAGGCTACGGCTGTTTCAAATTGGCTCTTGCGACAAATCGTTTTTCTCATGCAGCTAGTTTTTCAGGTGCTCTCAGCTTTCAAGATTTTTCTCCTGAGAGCCAAAATCTGGGAAGTCCAGCCTACTGGAGAGGTGTTTTTGGAGAGATTAGAGACTGGACAACTAGTCCCTATTCTCTTGAAAGTCTGGCTAAAAAATCGGATAAAAAGACCAAGCTCTGGGCTTGGTGTGGCGAGCAGGATTTCTTGTATGAAGCCAATAATCTCGCAGTGAAAAATCTCAAAAAACTAGGTTTTGATGTGACCTATAGCCATAGCGCTGGAACTCACGAGTGGTATTATTGGGAAAAACAATTGGAACGGTTCTTAGCAACCCTACCGATTGATTTCAAATTAGAAGAGAGATTGACTTAGTTTGAACTTCAGCATAGGGGGAGTAGGACTAAAATAAAATATGTTTTCACTAGACTTTTCAAACGAAAGTAGTAGAATAGTAATAAGATACTGGAGGAAAGAGAGTAGGAAATGTACCGTTATCAAATTGGCATTCCCGCATTAGAATATGATCAGTTTGTCAAAGACCATGAATTAGCCAATGTATTACAAAGTAGCGCTTGGGAAGAAGTGAAGTCTGACTGGGAACATGAGAAGTTTGGTGTTTACAGGGAAGAAGAATTACTGGCGACAGCTAGTATTTTGATTAGAACTCTTCCGCTAGGCTATAAAATGTTTTACATCCCAAGAGGACCTATATTGGATTATGGGGATACAGAACTTTTGAGTTTTGTCATTCAGTCTATTAAGTCCTATGCTCGCAGTAAGAGAGCTATTTTTGTGACTTTTGACCCAAGTATTTGCCTGTCTCAAAGTTTAATCAATCAGGAAAAGACAGAATATCCTGAAAATCTGGCTATTATTGATAGTTTGCAACAAATGGGAGTAAGGTGGTCAGGAAAAACAGAGGAAATGGGAGACACCATTCAACCTCGTATTCAGGCGAAAATATACAAGGAAAATTTTGAAGAAGATAAACTTTCCAAGTCAACAAAACAGGCTATTCGAACAGCACGGAATAAGGGGGTAGAGATTCAATTTGGTGGAACTGAATTATTGGAGTCTTTTTCCTTTTTGATGAAAAAAACCGAGAAGCGGAAAGAGATTCATTTGAGGAATGAAGCCTATTATAAAAAGTTATTAGATAATTTTAAGGACAAGGCCTATATCACCTTGGCAACCTTGGATGTCTCTAAACGTTCGCAAGAATTAGAAGAACAGTTAGCGAAAAACAGAGCCTTGGAAGAGACCTTTACTGAGTCGACTCGCACTTCAAAAGTAGAAGCGCAGAAGAAGGAAAAAGAACGTTTGTTAGAGGAATTGACTTTCCTGCAGGAATATATGGATGCAGGTCAAGCAAGAGTTCCCTTAGCGGCTACCTTGACTTTAGAATTCGGACAAACTTCTGTCAATCTATACGCAGGAATGGATGAAGATTTTAGACGTTATAAAGCTCCTATTTTGACTTGGTATGAGACGGCTCGATATTCCTTTGAACGTGGCATTTTATGGCAAAATTTAGGAGGCGTCGAGAATGCTTTAGATGGTGGACTCTATCGTTTTAAAGCTAATTTTAATCCAACGATTGAAGAATATTTGGGTGAATTTACAATGCCTACCCATCTTCTCTATCCTCTGTTAAGACTTGCTCTTGATTTCCGTAAAACATTAAGAAAAAAACATAGAAAGTAAGTATATGGCACTAATTACACTCACGAAAGAAGAGTTTCAAGCTTATTCTGGTCAGGTTTCTTCTCGTTCCTTTATGCAATCGATCCAGATGGGGGAGTTGTTAGAAAAAAGAGGGGCTCGAATTGTTTATCTTGCTTTGAAACAAGAAGGAGAAATTCAAGTTGCAGCTCTGGTTTATAGCTTGCCCATGCTGGGTGGTCTGCATATGGAGCTCAATTCGGGGCCGATTTATACCCAACAAGATGTCCTTCCAGTTTTTTATGAAGAGTTAAAAGAATATGCCAAGCAAAATGGTGTATTAGAGTTGCTTGTAAAACCTTATGAAACTTATCAAACTTTTGATAGCCAAGGTAATCCGATAGATGCTGAGAAAAAAAGTATCATTCAAGATTTAACTGATTTAGGTTATCAATTTGATGGATTGACGACAGGGTATCCAGGTGGAGAACCAGATTGGTTATACTATAAAGATTTGACTGAATTAACTGAAAAGAATTTGCTTAAAAGTTTTAGCAAAAAGGGAAAACCCTTGGTGAAAAAGGCTGAAACCTTTGGCATTCGATTGAAAAAGTTAAAACGTGAAGAACTATCGATTTTTAAGAACATCACAAAAGAGACCTCTGAACGTAGAGAATATAGTGATAAAAGTTTAGAATACTATGAGCATTTTTATGATGCTTTTGGAGAACAAGCGGAGTTTCTCATAGCAAGCTTAAATTTTTCGGACTATATGAGCAAATTGCAAGGTGAACAAAGTAAACTAGAAGAAATCTTGGACAAGTTGCGACTTGATTTGAGTAAAAATCCTCATTCTGAGAAAAAACAAAATCAACTGAGAGAATATTCTAGTCAATTTGAAACGTTTGAAGTTCGAAAAGCAGAAGCGCGAGACTTGATTGAAAAATATGGGGAAGAAGATATTGTTTTAGCTGGGAGTTTATTTGTTTATATGCCTCAGGAAACGACTTACCTCTTTAGTGGTTCCTACACTGAATTTAATAAGTTCTATGCCCCTGCACTGCTTCAAAAATATGTTATGTTGGAAAGCATAAAACGTGGAATACCTAAATACAACTTCCTAGGCATTCAAGGGATTTTTGATGGTAGTGATGGTGTTTTGCGTTTTAAACAGAATTTTAATGGCTATATTGTACGCAAAGCAGGTACTTTCCGTTACCATCCATCGCCTTTAAAATACAAAGCTATTCAATTACTCAAAAAAATAGTAGGACGTTAAGATGAAAAAGCCAGTATTTAGCTTTCTTTTAGCTTCTTTTAGTAAAATAGACTTTATTTGCTAGAAAGGTGGAGGGACATGCGCTGGCTTTTTCGTTTGATAGGGGCTTTCTTTTCTTTTGTGTGGCGTTTGTTTTGGCGCCTGGTTTGGATAGTTGTGCTCTTATGTGCTCTTGCTTTCGGTCTTCTCTGGTATCTGAACGGGGATTTTCAAGGAGCGCTAAAGCAAGCAGAACGGTCAGTAAAGATTGGTCAACAAAGTATCGACCAATGGGGAAAAACAGGGCAACTGCCTAAGTTAAGCCAGACTGATAGCCACCAGCATTCTGAAGGAAGGTGGCCGCAGGATTCTGCTCGTATTTACTTGGATCCCCAGATGGATTCACGCTTTCAAGAGGCGTATTTAGAAGCAATTCAGAACTGGAATCAAACTGGTGCTTTTAACTTTGAACTCGTGACTGAGTCTAGTAAGGCGGATATTACGGCTACGGAGATGAACGACGGAGGCACTCCTGTGGCAGGAGAGGCGGAAAGTCAAACTAATCTCTTAACAGGGCAATTCTTATCCGTAACGGTGCGCTTGAATCATTATTATCTGTCCAATCCTGACTATGGCTATTCCTATGAGCGCCTTGTCCATACGGCAGAACATGAGTTGGGGCATGCGATTGGCTTGGATCATACAGATGAGAAGTCTGTCATGCAACCAGCAGGTTCTTTTTATGGTATCCAGGAAGAGGATGTTGAAAGACTTCGAAAATTATATGAGACCAATGAGTAGGGGACTATTTTTCCCTATTTTTTTGCTATAATGGAATTATGAACAACTTGATTAAATCAAAACTAGAGCTCTTGCCGACCAGCCCTGGTTGTTACATTCACAAGGATAAAAACGGCACCATTATCTATGTAGGAAAGGCTAAAAATCTGCGTAACCGCGTGCGGTCCTATTTCCGTGGAAGTCATGATACCAAAACAGAGGCTTTGGTGTCTGAAATTGTAGATTTTGAATTTATCGTTACGGAGTCTAATATTGAGGCACTTCTCCTAGAAATCAACCTGATCAAGGAAAATAAGCCTAAATACAATATCATGCTCAAGGATGACAAGTCCTATCCCTTCATCAAAATCACTAATGAGCGCTATCCACGCTTGATTATCACTCGTCAGGTCAAGAAGGACGGAGGTCTCTACTTTGGTCCCTATCCAGATGTGGGGGCGGCCAATGAAATCAAGCGACTACTGGATCGGATTTTCCCTTTTCGTAAGTGTACCAATCCACCGTCTAAGGTCTGTTTTTACTACCATATCGGCCAATGCATGAGCCACACCATCTGTAAGAAGGATGAGGACTATTTCAAGTCTATGGCTCAGGAGGTTTCTGATTTTCTGAAAGGGCAAGATGATAAAATCATTGATAACCTCAAGGGCAAAATGGCAGCGGCGGCTCAGACTATGGAGTTTGAACGTGCGGCGGAATACCGTGACCTGATTCAGGCTATTGGAACGCTTCGAACCAAGCAACGGGTTATGGCTAAGGATCTCCAAAATCGCGATGTCTTTGGCTACTATGTGGACAAGGGATGGATGTGTGTTCAGGTTTTCTTTGTTCGTCAGGGCAAGCTCATTGAGCGCGATGTCAATCTTTTTCCCTACTACAACGATCCGGATGAGGACTTCTTGACCTATGTGGGACAATTCTATCAAGAAAAATCTCATCTAGTTCCCAATGAGGTACTGATTCCGCAGGATATTGACGAAGAAGCTGTCAAGGCTTTGGTGGATTCCAAGATTCTTAAGCCTCAACGTGGAGAGAAAAAGCAGCTGGTCAATTTAGCTATAAAAAATGCACGCGTTAGTCTGGAGCAGAAATTTAACCTGCTAGAAAAATCAGTCGAAAAGACCCAAGGAGCTATTGAAAATCTAGGACGTTTGCTCCAAATTCCGACTCCAGTTCGCATCGAGTCCTTCGATAATTCCAACATCATGGGGACTAGTCCTGTTTCAGCTATGGTGGTCTTTGTCAACGGCAAACCAAGTAAAAAAGATTATCGTAAGTATAAAATCAAGACTGTCGTTGGACCAGACGACTATGCCAGTATGCGTGAGGTTATTCGCAGACGTTATGGTCGAGTACAACGAGAAGGTTTGACTCCTCCAGATTTGATTGTCATTGATGGGGGACAAGGGCAAGTCAATATCGCCAAGCAAGTCATCCAAGAGGAACTAGGTTTGGATATTCCAATTGCAGGTCTGCAAAAGAATGATAAGCACCAAACCCATGAATTGCTCTTTGGAGATCCGCTGGAAGTGGTGGACTTGTCTCGTAATTCTCAAGAATTTTTCCTCCTTCAACGCATTCAAGATGAGGTGCACCGCTTTGCTATCACTTTCCACCGCCAACTGCGCTCTAAAAATTCCTTTTCATCACAATTGGATGGGATTGACGGTCTGGGATCTAAACGCAAGCAAAATCTCATGAGGCACTTCAAGTCTCTGACCAAAATCAAGGAAGCAAGTGTGGATGAGATTGTCGAAGTCGGAGTACCAAGAGCAGTAGCAGAAGCAGTTCAGAGGAAGTTGAATCCGCAGGAGGCAGAAGTCTTGCCTCAAGTGGCGGAAGAAAGTGTAGAATACCAAACAGAAGGAGACCATCATGAACCATAAAATCGCAATTTTATCAGATATTCATGGCAATGCGACGGCGCTAGAAGCAGTGATTGCAGATGCTAAAAATCAAGGGGCCAGTGAATATTGGCTTCTGGGAGATATTTTTCTTCCTGGTCCAGGCGCAAATGACTTAGTCGCCCTGCTAAAGGACCTTCCTATCACAACCAGTGTTCGAGGCAATTGGGATGATCGTGTCCTTGAGGCCTTGGATGGCGAATATGGTTTGGAACATCCGAAAGAAATCCAGTCAATGCGCATGACCCAGTTTTTGATGGATCAAATGGATCCTGCAACGATTGTCTGGCTACGAAGCTTGCCTTTGCTGGAAAAGAAAGAAATTGACGGATTGCGCTTTTCTATCTCTCATAATTTGCCAAATAAGAACTATGGTGGTGACTTGCTAGTTGAGAATGATACAGAGAAATTTGACCAACTGCTAGATGCGGAAACCGACGTGGCAGTCTATGGTCATGTTCACAAGCAGTTACTTCGTTATGGCAGTCAAGGGCAACAAATCATCAATCCAGGTTCGATTGGCATGCCCTATTTTAACTGGGAGGCGTTAAAAAATCACCGTGCCCAGTATGCCGTGATAGAAGTTGAAGATGGGGAATTGGTAAATATCCTATTTCGTAAAGTCGCTTATGATTATGAAGCGGAGTTAGAATTGGCCAAGTCCAAGGGGCTTCCCTTTATTGAAATGTATGAAGAACTGCGTCGTGACGATAACTATCAGGGGCACAATCTGGAACTATTAGCAAGCTTAATAGAAAAGCATGGGTATGTAGAAGATGTGAAGGATTATTTTGATTTTTTGTAAGAGTTTCCTAAAATAACCAATGCAAACTAAAAACGATTGGCTGGTCCAATCGTTTTTAATATATCTTATTGTAACTGAGATTTATCTGGGAGATAAGAACCACCTAGATAGGTATTGCTGAGTTTTTCAAGGGTTCCATCTTGGTAGAGTTCTTTGAGTGCTTTATCAAATTGCTCTTTAAACTCTTTTTGATCACTTGAGAAAACGATATAATTGCTAGGACTATTAGTAGAAGACAAGTCAACCACAGAAAGATCTAAGCCACGGTCCTTGATAATCTTTTGAACGGATACCTTGTCAAAAACTAGGAAATCAAATTCACCGTTAGAGAGGTCTAGGATTCGTTTGCCGATATCTTCACCAGAAAAATCTATAGTAGCAGGATTATCAGTGTGTTTTTGATTCCAGTTATTGATGAATTGAGCGTTAGAAGTTCCGGTATCCTCTTGTGTTGTTTTACCAGCGATTTGGTCAAGTGAAGTCAAAGGATTTTTCTTGTTGCTGACGAGGACGAGGGGATTGTTGGAAATCGGAAGTGAGTAGAGGTATTTTTCAGCACGCTCTTTTGTGTAACTCAAGTTATTTGCTGCAGCCTGATAGTGACCAGAATCAAGTCCTGGGAAGATACTCTCCCAGGCGGTTCTTTGAAATTGAATCTCGTAGTCGCTGAGTTTTTCATCTACTGCTTTTAGAACTTCAATATCGAAGCCTGTCAGATTGCCTTTATCTTCGTAGTCAAATGGTGGCACGTCGCCAGCTGTAGCAAGGACGATTGTCTTTTGAGCGCTAGTCTCTTTGGGTGTGGCTTGATTTCCACAGGCAACCAAAAATGGTAGGATGGCTAATAATAGGCTAAATTTTTTCATAATATCTCCATTCAAATGTAAAGTACTTGTTAGTTTATCAGAAACTGTCTTGATGAACCAATATATATTTTTTATGGCTGTGATAAAAAATCTTAATCATGAAAAATCCCTGCAAGCTCTTTCAAATTATGGTAGAATGGAAGCAGTAGAATTAGAAAAGGAAATCGATTATGAAATTTCTTGAATTAAACAAAAAACGTCATGCGACTAAGCAGTTTACTGATAAGCCAGTTGATCCAAAAGATGTGCGTACGGCTATCGAAATTGCAACCTTGGCACCAAGTGCCCACAACAGCCAGCCTTGGAAATTTGTGGTAGTACGTGAGAAAAATGCTGAACTGGCAAAGTTGGCTTATGGTTCAAACTTTGAGCAGGTATCATCAGCACCTGTAACCATTGCCCTATTTACAGATACAGACCTTGCCAAACGCGCTCGTAAGATTGCCCGAGTTGGTGGTGCTAACAATTTCTCAGAAGAACAACTTCAATACTTCATGAAAAATTTGCCAGCTGAATTTGCACGCTACAATGAACAACAAGTCAGCGACTACCTAGCACTCAATGCAGGTTTGGTTGCTATGAACTTGGTTCTCGCTCTTACAGACCAAGGAATTGGTTCCAATATTATCCTTGGTTTTGACAAATCAAAAGTTAATGAAGTTTTGGAAATCGAAGACCGTTTCCGCCCAGAACTCTTGATCACAGTGGGTTACACAGACGACAAATTGGAACCAAGCTACCGCTTGCCAGTAGATGAAATCATCGAGAAAAGATAGAAAGAAGAAAAAATGACAGCAATTGATTTTACAGCAGAAGTAGAAAAACGCAAAGAAGACCTCTTGGCTGACTTGTTTAGCCTTTTGGAAATCAACTCAGAACGTGATGATAGCAAGGCTGATGCCCAGCATCCATTTGGACCTGGTCCAGTAAAAGCCTTGGAGAAATTCCTTGAAATCGCAGACCGCGATGGCTACCCAACTAAGAATGTCGATAACTACGCAGGACATTTTGAGTTTGGTGATGGAGAAGAAGTTCTCGGCATCTTTGCCCATATGGATGTGGTGCCTGCTGGTAGCGGTTGGGACACAGACCCTTACACACCAACTATCAAAGATGGTCGCCTTTATGCGCGTGGTGCTTCAGATGACAAGGGACCTACAACAGCTTGCTACTATGGTTTGAAAATCATCAAAGAATTGGGCCTTCCAACTTCTAAGAAAGTTCGCTTCATCGTTGGAACAGACGAAGAATCAGGCTGGGCAGATATGGACTACTACTTCGAGCACGTAGGACTCGCCAAGCCAGACTTTGGTTTCTCACCAGATGCTGAATTTCCAATCATCAATGGTGAAAAAGGAAACATCACGGAATACCTCCACTTTGCAGGTGAAAATACAGGTGCAGCCCGTCTTCACAGCTTTACAGGTGGTTTACGTGAAAATATGGTACCAGAATCAGCAACAGCAGTCGTTTCAGGTGACTTGACAGACTTGCAAGCTAAACTAGATGCCTTTGTTGCAGAACACAAACTTAGAGGAGAACTCCAAGAAGAAGCTGGCCAATACAAGGTGACGATCATTGGTAAATCAGCCCACGGTGCTATGCCTGCTTCAGGTGTCAATGGCGCAACTTACCTTGCCCTCTTCCTCAGCCAGTTTGGCTTTGCTGGTCCAGCCAAAGACTACCTTGACATCGCAGGTAAAATTCTCTTGAACGATCATAAGGGTGAAAATCTCAAGATTGCTCATGTGGATGAAAAGATGGGTGCTCTTTCTATGAATGCCGGCGTCTTCCGCTTCGATGAAACAAGTGCTGATAATACCATTGCCCTTAACATCCGCTATCCAAAAGGAACAAGTCCAGAACAAATCAAGTCAATCCTAGAAAACTTGCCAGTTGCTTCTGTCAGTCTATCAGAACATGGTCATACCCCTCACTATGTGCCAATGGAAGATCCACTTGTGCAAACCTTGTTGAATGTCTATGAAAAACAAACAGGCCTTAAAGGTCATGAACAAGTCATCGGTGGTGGAACCTTTGGTCGCTTGTTAGAGCGCGGAGTTGCCTATGGTGCTATGTTCCCAGACTCGATTGATACCATGCACCAAGCCAATGAATTTATCGCCTTGGACGATCTCTTCCGAGCAGCAGCAATCTATGCCGAAGCTATTTACGAATTGATCAAATAAAACGATAGAAGTCTGAGATGGTATGCTTGGACTTCTTTTTGGAGGGAAAGTAGATGTCTCAAATCGAAAGAATCAAACAGGCTATCATGGCGGATTCGCAGAATGCCAGCTATACAGAGCGTGGCATTGAGCCTCTCTTTGCAGCGCCAAAAACTGCTCGCATCAATATCATCGGTCAGGCTCCGGGACTTAAAACTCAAGAAGCAAGCCTTTACTGGAAAGATAAAAGTGGTGACCGCTTGCGGGACTGGCTAGGTGTGGATGAAGATACCTTTTATAATTCAGGTTATTTTGCTGTTTTGCCTATGGATTTCTACTTTCCAGGGCATGGTAAGTCAGGTGATTTACCGCCGCGAGCAGGTTTTGCAGAAAAATGGCATCCGCAGCTCTTACAGGAATTGCCTGATATTCAGTTAACCCTCTTGATTGGGCAATATGCCCAAGCCTACTATTTACAGGAGAAAATCAGTGGGAAGGTAACGGAGAGGGTGAAACACTATAAAGACTATCTGCCAACCTATTTTCCACTAGTTCACCCCTCACCACGAAATCAAATCTGGATGGCCAAAAATCCTTGGTTTGAGTCAGAAGTGGTGCCAGATTTGAAAAAAAGAATTAAAACCATTTTATAGTCAATGAAAATCAAAG
>NZ_VMMR01000012.1:12711-22817 GCF_013277285.1 Streptococcus sp. 339
AAGTCAGTAACCATACCTATGGCAAGGCAACGCTGACGTGGTTTGAAGAGATTTTCGAAGAGTATTAGGAGAAAAAGAATGAAAGAAATTTCTTTTGACGCATTTTACCAGCTTTATCAAAACGACCAACTTTCTCTAGTGGACGTGAGAGAAGTGGACGAATTTGAAACTCTTCATTTAGAAGGTGCCCACAACCTACCACTTAGTCAATTGGCTGATACCTATGATCAGTTGGATAAGAACCAGTTACATTATGTTATTTGCAAATCTGGAATGAGATCGGCGCGTGCTTGCCAATTTCTAGCTGAACAAAGTTATGAGGTTATCAATGTACAAGGTGGCATGACGGCCTTTGAAGAACTCTAAACGTAAGAATTTTCTCCTGCTTGGTGTGGACTGGGTAGGAGAATTTTATTTTTAGACAATTCTCATTTTTAAGAATCTTGAAAACATTCAATATTTACTTCGTGAAGCTTTTTTCATACTCCTATTCATGATATACTAGGTCAGTATTTTATAAATATGAAGGAGATTTTCATGGCTAAAAAAGGTGCCCTAACAGGTTTGCTCCTGTTTGGAATATTTTTTGGTGCGGGGAACTTGATTTTTCCGCCTTCTCTAGGTGCTCTATCTGGAGAACATTTTCTTCCTGCCATCGCAGGTTTTGTTTTTTCAGGCGTAGGTATCGCCGTTTTGACCCTTATTATTGGAACGCTAAATCCTAAAGGATATATTTACGAGATTTCAACAAAGATAGCGCCTTGGTTTGCGACTCTTTACCTCTCAGTTCTTTACTTGTCAATTGGTCCATTCTTTGCTATCCCACGTACAGCTACAACAGCTTACGAAGTAGGGATTAGCCCCCTTTTGTCGGATGCAAATAAAGGTCTTGGTTTGATTGTCTTTACGGTTCTTTACTTTGCAGCAGCCTATTTGATTTCGCTTAATCCATCAAAAATCTTGGACCGCATTGGACGTATTTTAACGCCAGTCTTTGCGATTTTGATTGTTATCTTGGTTGTTCTGGGAGCTTTCAAATACGGTGGAACAAGTCCTCAAGCTGCTTCAGCTGCTTATCAAGCTTCTGCCTTTGGGACAGGTTTCCTAGAAGGTTATAACACCTTGGACGCCCTCGCCTCAGTTGCCTTTAGCGTAATCGCAGTTCAAACCTTGAAACAACTTGGATTTTCAAGTAAGAAAGAATACATTTCGACTATTTGGGTGGTTGGTATCGTTGTAGCCCTTGCCTTTAGTGCTCTTTACATTGGTTTAGGATTCCTTGGAAATCATTTCCCAGTACCAGCTGAGGCTATGAAAGGTGGAACACCAGGTGTTTACATCTTGTCACAAGCCACTCAAGAAATATTTGGTTCAACAGCTCAACTCTTCCTCGCAGCTATGGTTACTGTAACCTGCTTCACAACAACAGTTGGTCTGATTGTGTCAACAGCTGAGTTCTTTAATGAACGCTTCCCACAAATCAGCTACAAGGTTTATGCGACAGCCTTTACCTTGATTGGCTTTGCCATTGCCAATTTGGGTCTTGATGCGATTATCAAGTACTCCATTCCAGTATTGGTTATCTTGTACCCAATCACCATTGCCATCGTTATGATTGTCATTGTCAACAAATTCGTGGCTCTTTCAAAACCAGGTATGCAGTTGACAATTGCTGTTGTTACAGCTATTGGCATTGCAAGCGTACTAGGAAGCTCCTTTAAGGTTGAATTTTTTGCAAATCTTGTTAGCGTTCTTCCTTTTGCCAAGGCCTCACTCCCATGGTTGGTTCCAGCCATTGTCGGAATCTTGCTCTCATTGGTTCTACCAAACAAGCAAGAAAGCGATGTTTTTGAAATGGAATAATTACTAAAATCACTTTTGTAGTCAAGTCTACAGGAGTGGTTTTCTTTTTTTATCCGATGATAAATGTGTTATAATAGGTAGCAAAAGAGGTGAAGAAATGAATCAAACAGTAGAATATATCAAAGAACTAACAGCTATTGCATCGCCAACAGGCTTCACTCGTGAGATTTCGGACTATTTAGTCAAGACTTTAGAAGGTTTTGGTTACCAGCCGGTTCGCACAGCTAAGGGCGGTGTCAATGTGACCATTAAAGGTCAAAAAGATGAACAACACCGCTATGTGACTGCCCATGTAGATACGCTGGGTGCCATTGTCCGTGCTGTCAAACCAGACGGTCGTCTCAAAATGGACCGTATCGGTGGTTTTCCTTGGAACATGATTGAAGGAGAAAACTGTACCGTTCATGTGGCTAGCACAGGTCAAAAGCTATCAGGTACCATCCTCATCCACCAAACTTCTTGCCATGTCTATAAGGATGCAGGAACTGCAGAACGCACGCAGGACAATATGGAAGTGCGTTTGGACGCCAAAGTAACAAATGAAAAAGAAACTCGTGCCTTGGGGATTGAGGTCGGTGATTTTATCAGTTTTGACCCACGAACTGTCGTGACAGAGACAGGTTTTATCAAGTCTCGTCATTTGGACGACAAGGTCAGCGCAGCGATTTTGCTTAACCTGCTTCGTATCTATAAGGAAGAGAAGATTGAATTGCCCGTAACAACCCATTTTGCTTTTTCAGTCTTTGAAGAAGTGGGACACGGTGCTAATTCTAACATTCCTGCTCAGGTAGTAGAATATCTGGCTGTGGACATGGGAGCTATGGGAGATGACCAGCAGACAGACGAATATACAGTATCCATCTGTGTCAAGGATGCTTCAGGTCCTTATCACTATGACTTCCGTCAACACTTGGTTGCTTTGGCTAAAGAGCAAGATATTCCATTTAAGCTGGATATCTATCCATTTTATGGTTCGGATGCTTCAGCAGCTATGTCTGCAGGGGCAGAAGTCAAACACGCCCTTCTCGGTGCTGGTATCGAGTCTAGTCATTCTTATGAGCGCACTCATATTGACTCGGTGGTTGCAACAGAGCGTATGGTTGATGCTTATCTAAAAAGCAACTTGGTAGATTGATATGTGTCTTATTTGTCAGAGAATTGAGCTCATTAAAGCTGGGGAAAATCCCTATTTTGTCAAAGAGTTGGAAACAGGCTATCTTGTTATTGGAGACCACCAGTATTTTGAAGGCTATAGTCTTTTTCTAGCCAAGGAACATGTCACCGAATTGCATCATTTAGAAAAGGAAACGAGGCTCCGTTTTCTAGAGGAAATGAGTTTAGTCCAAGAGGCAGTTGCCAAGGCCTTTACTGCTGAGAAAATGAATATCGAGCTTCTAGGCAATGGCGATGCCCACCTTCATTGGCACATTTTCCCTAGACGAACAGGTGATATGAATGGTCACGGCCTCAAGGGACGTGGTCCAGTCTGGTGGGTTCCCTTTGAAGAAATGACAGCAGAAACCTGCCAAGCAAAACCTGATGAGATTGAAAAATTAGTCAAACGTTTATCGTCAGAACTAGATAAACTATTAGAAATAAAGGAGTAACAATGAAAAAAAGATACCTTGTCTTGACAGCCTTGCTAGCCTTGACATTGGCAGCTTGTTCACAAGAAAAAACAAAAAATGAAGATGGAGCAGCTAAAACAGAGCAAACAGCTAAAGCTGATGGAACAGTCGGTAGTAATTCTCAAGGAACTGCCCAGAAAAAAGCAGAAGTGGTCAATAAAGGAGACTACTACAGCATCCAAGGGAAATACGATGAAATCATCGTAGCAAATAAACACTATCCATTGTCGAAAGACTACAATCCAGGGGAAAATCCAACAGCCAAGGCAGAGTTGGTCAAACTCATCAAGGCTATGCAAGAGGCAGGTTTCCCGATTAGCGACCATTATAGTGGTTTTAGAAGTTATGAAACTCAGACCAAGCTCTATCAAGATTATGTCAACCAAGATGGGAAGGCAGCAGCTGACCGTTACTCTGCCCGTCCTGGCTATAGCGAACACCAGACAGGCTTGGCCTTTGATGTGATTGGGACTGATGGTGATTTGGTAACAGAAGAAAAAGCAGCCCAATGGCTTTTGGATCATGCAGCTGATTATGGCTTTGTTGTCCGTTATCTCAAAGGTAAGGAAAAGGAAACAGGCTATATGGCTGAAGAATGGCACCTGCGTTATGTCGGAAAAGAAGCAAAAGAAATTGCTGCAAGTGGTCTCAGTTTGGAAGAGTATTACGGCTTTGAAGGCGGAGATTACGTCGATTAAAAAATAAACTTTTCTCTTGCAATTCCAGATAAATAGTGTATAATAGATGGGTATGTGAAAAGCATACTTGTGGGAGGTAAAAATCTCTAATTACCGCCAAAACCACAAAGGAGGATTTAAAAATGGCTAAAAAAGTCGAAAAACTTGTAAAATTGCAAATCCCTGCTGGTAAAGCTACACCAGCTCCACCGGTTGGACCTGCTCTTGGTCAAGCTGGTATCAACATCATGGGATTCACAAAAGAGTTCAACGCTCGTACAGCTGACCAAGCTGGGATGATTATTCCAGTTGTTATCTCAGTTTACGAAGATAAATCATTTACTTTCGTTACGAAAACACCACCAGCTGCTGTTCTTTTGAAAAAAGCTGCAGGTGTTGAAAAAGGATCAAGTACACCTAATAAAACTAAAGTTGCTACAGTTACTCGTGCACAAGTACAAGAAATTGCAGAAACTAAGATGCCAGATTTGAACGCAGCAAACGTAGAGTCTGCAATGCGTATGATCGAAGGTACTGCTCGTTCTATGGGATTCACTGTTGTTGACTAATCAATAACACAGTAGAAAATCTCA
The DNA here is from genome assembly GCF_013277285.1 of Streptococcus sp. 339. Taxonomy (NCBI): domain Bacteria; kingdom Bacillati; phylum Bacillota; class Bacilli; order Lactobacillales; family Streptococcaceae; genus Streptococcus; species Streptococcus sp. 339. The sequence continues at coordinate 17,473 of NZ_VMMR01000012.1, forward strand.
CAGCAGTCTATTAGTTGCTTTTCATACTAGGCAAGTGACTGATACTTGTACTTGGGTACAGCAAGGGAACTTAAGGCCGTAGGAAAAGGAAAGTAATAGACTGAAAACCCGCAAGACTTCATCATTTCGAGGAGTGACGTGGGAGATGAAAATCGATTGAACCACTTACAAGGAGAATAGAAAATGGCTAAAAAAAGCAAACAACTTCGTGCTGCTCTTGAGAAAATCGACAGCACAAAAGCATACAGCGTAGAAGAAGCTGTAGCACTTGCAAAAGAAACTAACTTTGCAAAATTTGACGCAACTGTAGAAGTTGCTTACAACTTGAACATCGACGTTAAAAAAGCTGACCAACAAATCCGTGGAGCAATGGTATTGCCAAACGGTACTGGTAAAACTTCACGCGTTCTTGTTTTCGCACGCGGTGCAAAAGCTGAAGAAGCAAAAGCTGCTGGTGCAGACTTTGTTGGTGAAGATGACCTTGTTGCTAAAATCAACGACGGTTGGTTGGACTTCGACGTAGTTATCGCTACACCTGATATGATGGCTCTTGTTGGACGTCTTGGACGTGTCCTTGGACCACGTAACTTGATGCCAAACCCTAAAACTGGTACTGTAACAATGGATGTTGCTAAAGCAGTTGAAGAGTCTAAAGGTGGTAAAATCACTTACCGTGCTGACCGTGCAGGTAACGTTCAAGCAATCATCGGTAAAGTATCATTTGAAGCTGAAAAATTGGTTGAAAACTTTAAAGCTTTCAACGAAACAATCCAAAAAGCAAAACCAGCTACAGCTAAAGGAACTTACGTAACAAACTTGACTATCACAACTACTCAAGGTGTTGGTATCAAAGTTGACGTAAACTCACTTTAATCAGTAGTTAAAGTAATGTAAAAAAGTTGAAGACGCTATGTCTCAACTTTTTTTGATTTCAAAATCTAGTGGAATGAATCTGGAATAGTCCATCGAGCTTTCTAATACTCTTCGAAAATCTCTTCAAACCACGTCAACGTCGCCTTGCCGTGCGTATGGTTACTGACTTCGTNNAAAACAGTGTTTTGAGCAACCTGAGGCTAGTTTCCTAGTTTGCTCTTTGGTTTTCATTGAGTATAACACATTGTTAGAAGTTGGTTTAAATTTCCTAATCAGTTTGTTCACATTTACCTTCGATATATTATATCCCATAGTTAAGGTTGGTCATACAGATGATTATAGTCATGGAGCCGTAAAACTTAGTGTTTCTTTAGTTGACAAAGATGCCATGAAAAAATATCTGTAACTGTAATAGGATATTTTGAAATAAATATAGATGAAAATATCACCGATATTCTATACGTAAATGGTACTGCTATTCTTTGTCCTTATTTACGTTCTATTGTTTCAATAGTTTCGGCAATTGATAGCAGTGAAGCAATGTTGCTACCTACCATTAATGTTTTAGAGTTACTAGATAAATCTCAACCTTTTGAAGAAGAATAATTTATTAGCTCACTAAATTGAGGGTAAGGAAAAGTAAAAGCAGTAAGAAAAATGTCTTGCATTATACAGCAACCTTTTGGGAATGAGTAGATGGATTGAATAAAATTTGATTAAGAGTGGATGATTTATCTGTAGATTATTATTGGACAGTTAGTCTTGAAGTAGTCTAAGAATTAGGTTATAATCAGTAGAAGCCTTGCTAATAATGAGGAGGTTAGTTTATGTATAGTAGACTGAATCTAAAATAGTATGAAACAATTGCTAAAACATTTATAGAAATTAATTTTACTTTTCCAATCAATTTGTTCTCATCTTATTTCAATCCGCTATATATTATGGTATCGAATCTTCATCAGAATGATAAAATTAATCAATTAATATCTGATTATAAACAGAATATGAAAGCTTTTTATATCACTATTGAAAAATTTATACGAGATGATGAAAGTCTTAAGTGTTATTTTACAAAGGTTATTTCAAGTCGTTCCAAGGTAACAAGTCTAAATCAGATTGAAGCTGATAAAACGATACAAAGAAAATATTCAAGTGAGCTAAAAAAATTTATTGGATTTTATAATGAGATTATTTGTGAGGAAAATAGTTTCCTACATGTACGAAAGAGGTGGTCGAGTTGGTTTAGGTAGTCGGTGCGTGAGTTGATAATTCTCAGGGTATGGACTTCTTTTTCATGAATGAGGTAAAAGAGCAGGTATTGTTTAGAGACAATCATTCTGAGCATATTTTCTGGATAGAGGGAGTATCCGATTTTATGATCAAAGTTAATACCGCCCTCTGGTGAGAAGATGAGTAGGTTGGTAATTTAAACTATTCAACTGAATTTTTGATTAAAAGTATTATTTTATGAGAGAAATCCTAATTTCACAATCCATAGGCAAACGCTTACATTCTGTTTTTTATTGGACTATAATAGATTGGTATAAAGCCTTCTGTAGTAATAAAATATAGAAGGTGTAGAAAGTAAGGATTTAGAATATTTGTAGTTAAAAACACAATGTTGCTATTCCTTATGATAGGGAGATAGATATGGCAATGATAGAAGTGGAACATCTTCAGAAAAATTTTGTGAAGACTGTTAAGGAACCGGGCTTGAAGGGGGCTTTGCGCTCCTTTATTCATCCTGAAAAGCAGACCTTTGAAGCGGTCAAGGATTTGACCTTTGAGGTTCCAAAAGGGCAGATTTTAGGATTTATCGGGGCAAATGGTGCTGGGAAGTCGACAACCATTAAAATGCTGACAGGAATTTTGAAACCAACATCTGGTTTTTGTCGGATTAACGGCAAGATTCCCCAGGACAATCGGCAAGATTATGTCAAAGATATTGGGGTTGTTTTTGGACAACGCACCCAGCTATGGTGGGATTTGGCACTGCAAGAGACCTACACGGTTTTGAAAGAGATTTATGATGTGCCAGACTCGCTCTTTCATAAGCGCATGGACTTTTTGAATGAAGTCTTGGATTTGAAGGACTTTATCAAGGATCCTGTGCGAACTCTTTCACTGGGACAACGGATGCGGGCGGATATTGCAGCTTCCTTGCTCCACAATCCCAAGGTTCTCTTTTTAGATGAGCCGACCATTGGTTTGGACGTTTCGGTCAAGGATAACATTCGTCGTGCCATTACTCAGATCAATCAGGAGGAAGAAACAACCATTCTCCTGACCACTCACGACTTGAGCGATATTGAGCAACTCTGTGATCGGATTTTCATGATTGACAAGGGGCAGGAAATTTTTGATGGAACGGTGAGCCAACTCAAGGAAACCTTTGGCAAGATGAAGACGCTCTCCTTTGAACTGCTACCAGGTCAAAGTCATCTCGTCTCTCACTATGAAGGTTTTTCGGATATGACCATTGATAGACAAGGAAACAGCCTCAACATTGAATTCGATAGTTCTCGCTACCAGTCAGCTGATATTATCAAGCAAACCCTGTCTGATTTTGAAATCCGCGATTTGAAGATGGTGGATACGGATATTGAGGATATTATCCGTCGCTTCTACCGAAAGGAGCTCTAAGATGGTCAAATTGTGGAGACGTTATAAACCCTTTATCAATGCAGGTGTTCAGGAATTGATCACCTATAGAGTCAACTTTATTCTCTATCGAATAGGCGATGTCATGGGGGCTTTTGTAGCTTTTTATCTCTGGAAGGCAGTCTTTGATTCCTCACAAGAGTCTTTGATTCAGGGCTTCAGTATGGCGGATATCACCCTCTACATCATCATGAGTTTTGTGACCAATCTTCTGACTAGATCCGATTCTTCCTTTATGATTGGGGAGGAGGTCAAGGATGGTTCTATTATCATGCGCTTGTTGAGACCGGTGCATTTTGCGGCCTCATATCTTTTCACCGAGCTTGGGTCCAAGTGGTTGATTTTTATCTCTGTTGGCCTTCCATTTTTAAGTGTCATCGTGTTGATGAAAATCGTATCTGGACAAGGTATTGTAGAAGTGCTGGGATTAACTGTCCTTTATCTTTTTAGCTTAACGCTGGCCTATCTGATTAACTTTTTCTTTAATATCTGCTTTGGATTTTCAGCCTTTGTATTTAAAAATCTATGGGGTTCCAATCTACTCAAGACTTCCATAGTGGCTTTTATGTCTGGAAGTTTGATTCCCTTGGCTTTCTTTCCAAAGCTTGTTTCAGATATTCTGTCCTTCTTGCCTTTTTCATCCTTGATTTACACTCCAGTCATGATTATTGTTGGGAAATACGATGCCAGTCAGATGATTCAGGCGCTCGCTTTGCAGTTCTTCTGGCTCTTAGTGATGGTGAGCTTATCTCAGTTGATTTGGAAACGAGTCCAGTCATTCATTACCATTCAGGGAGGTTAGTATGAAAAAATATCAACGCATGCATCTGATTTTTATCAGACAATACATCAAACAAATTATGGAATACAAGGTGGATTTTGTGGTTGGTGTGCTGGGAGTTTTTTTGACTCAAGGCTTGAACCTATTGTTTCTTAATGTCATCTTTCAACACATCCCATCCCTGGAAGGTTGGACTTTTCAAGAAATTGCCTTTATCTATGGTTTTTCCTTGATTCCCAAGGGACTGGACCATCTCTTTTTTGACAATCTCTGGGCATTGGGACAACGCTTGGTGAGAAAAGGGGAGTTTGACAAGTATCTGACTCGTCCTATCAATCCTCTCTTTCATATTCTAGTTGAGACTTTTCAGATTGATGCTTTGGGAGAACTCTTGGTCGGTGGTATCCTATTGGGAACAACAGTGACTAGCATTGCTTGGACTCTTCCAAAATTCCTGCTTTTCCTAGTTTGTATTCCTTTTGCGACCTTGATTTATACTTCCTTGAAAATCGCGACAGCCAGCATCGCTTTTTGGACCAAGCAGTCAGGCGCCATGATTTACATTTTTTATATGTTTAATGATTTTGCCAAGTACCCGATTTCCATTTACAATTCGCTTCTTCGTTGGTTGATCAGCTTTATCGTGCCTTTTGCCTTTACGGCCTACTATCCTGCTAGCTATTTTTTGCAGGACAAGGATGTACTCTTTAACATTGGAGGTTTGATTTTGATTTCCCTTGTCTTTTTTGGTATTTCCTTGAAACTATGGGACAGGGGCTTGGATTCTTATGAAAGTGCTGGATCCTAAGATGAAGAAACTCAAAGCCTTGTCTTAGGACAGGCTTTTTCTAATAGAGATGAAAATTCCTTGACATCTATTCTCAGAGTGCTATACTGTAAGTGTAATCGCCGATTTATCTCAGTTGGTAGAGCAAGGCACTCGTAAAGCCTAGGTCACAGGTGAACATATGACTGAAGATTTGAAAAAATAGATATGTATAAATAACCGTTAACCCCAATTATTCACCCC